>JAGGYK010000006.1 GCA_021162585.1 Deltaproteobacteria bacterium | reverse complement strand
TATTGCTCATACATATGCAAATATTATTATTTGCATGCAAATTTTGCAAGTATTTTTTATGAAAATAGCAATCAGCTCTTCCGCATATAGGCGAATCAGCATTCAGATGTAGGGGCCTTTTGCCCTCATCGGCCCGTTCGGGGAACGGGCCCTACAACTCTAGCACCTATTAAAGGAATTCCCCCTTCAAAGGGGGATTAATATTGCCAGATATTATGGCACAGCACCCAAAACATAGAACTTTGAACATAGAACATTGAACTTACAATCTTTTGCTTTTCCTGACTCCCGACTCTCGACTATCTTTTTGACTCCCGACTGTCGACTGTCTTTCCGCCTCTCGACTGTCTTTTTCGACTATCGACTGCCCTTAGTCCTTCCTCTCCTTATCCGCCTGGCAAATTGAACTGCCACTGGTATGCCTTCCATCTGGCAAATTTTCTTTATGTTTGCGGCAATATACCTGGTGTATGAGGGAGATATAGCCTCTGGATAATTGGTGAATATTTTAAATCTGGGGGGCGAAATATCCACCTGGGTAACATAGTAAAACTTAATACGCCTACCCTTATATGCAGGAGGTGGGGAGGCCTCAACGATATCAGCGATGATTCGATTAAGCCTGGGAGTGGGTATTCGAGCCGTAGTCTTATTAAAAAAATCATCTATCATGGGATAGATCTTGTCAATATTTCTACCTGTAAGAGCGGATATACACATAATCCCCACATCTGGTATAAACCTGAGCCTGTAGCGAATCTCTTCCCTTAAATTCCCTTCCTGAGCCAAAGGGATAAGATCACACTTGTTTACTGCAATCAACATGGCCCTACCACGATCAGTGACAAGACCTATCAATCTTTTATCCTGTTCAGTAATACCTTCTATTGCATCTATCAAATAAAGACAAACATGACTTCTTTCAATATTCCTTATAGAGCGTATTACCCCTGTTTTTTCTATCTCACTATCGATCCTGGATTTGCGCCTGACACCTGCAGTATCTACAAATACATAGTCTCTCCCGGATTTTGTTATCCTTGTATCCACACAATCCCTGGTGGTACCAGGCTCTGGTGAGACTATAGAGCGAGGCTCACCAACGATCCTGTTCAGCAATAAAGATTTACCTACATTAGGCCTTCCGAGTATGGTTACCCTTATTCCATAAGCTTCTTCTTCATTCATCTGCCCATGGACCATTGGCGGATGAACATATTTCTTCAAGGCTGTTATGATCTCAGGCAATCCCTTTTTATTGCGAGCAGATATTTCCACAATATTATCTATTCCCAATTCGTAGAAAGCGCCTACCTTTAAGCTTGTAGTATTATCATCTACCTTATTAGCCAGGTATATAACCTGAGACCCTGACCGCCTTAAGGTGTCCACAAGGGAGGCATCATCAGGAGTAGGACCTGAGGCTGCATCCAGCATACATAAGATCACATCCGCATCATGGATAGCTTGCAAGGTCTGGAGGAGTATAGATTGTGTAATTGAAGACCCTTTTAGTATATCAAATCCACCTGTATCAACCAGGTCTACTATAAAATCTTTGTCCACATGCCACTTTCCATAAATCCTATCTCTAGTAATACCTATCTCTGGCCCTACTATTGCCCTGTCTCTTCTTATCAGCCAATTAAAAAGAGTAGATTTGCCTACATTTGGCCTGCCAACAATAGCTACAACAGGCATCATCACTGATATCCCATCCTTTTAACCTTAAGCGGATCCTTGGTCCAGTTCTTTGTTACCTTTACAAAGAGTTCTAAAAAAACCTTATCCCCTATCAACCTCTCTATATCACGTCTTGCCTGAATACCGATTTCCTTTAGCATCCTGCCATTCCTGCCTATGACTATGGCCTTTTGTGATGGTCTCTCCACATGTATAACCCCCCTTATAAAGGTGGGAGGGCCTTCTCTAAACTCTTCAATCATAACTGCTACTGCATAAGGAATCTCCTTACGGGTAAGTGTGAATACCTTCTCCCTGATGATCTCCTGACATAGGAATCTCACTGGCATATCTGTAACCATGTCTTCTGGGAAATACCTCGGCCCTTCTGGAAGAAGAGTCTTGATATGCTCCATTAGCTTGTCTATGCCTTTACCTGTGATAGAGGATATCCCGAAACTTGAGATAAAGTTATAACACGTATTTAACTCCTCCAGCTTTTTGGTAACAAGCCCCTGCTCCATGAGATCTATCTTGTTAAGCACAAGGATAGTATTCCTATTTGCCTTCTTGAGATAATCACTTATTACAGAAAGACTTTTCAGAGTATCCTTAGGCTCTACCATAAGCATAATCAAATCTGCTTCTGTAGTAGTAGATACAGCCTTTTGAACCATATACTTATTCAAGGCCTTATCTGCAAGATGGATACCTGGGGTGTCTAAGAATATTACCTGCGCATCATGCCCGTTCCAGATGCCCAGTATTCTATCTCTTGTTGTTTGCGGTTTTTCAGTGATTATTGATACCTTATATCCCAGGACCTGATTCAAAAATGTGGATTTACCTACATTAGGTCTACCTATAATCGCAACAAAACCAGAGACAAAAGGTGCTACCATACTACGACATGTCCAGACGCAACTGCCTGCCTTCTTTGGTATCTACAGGGAGAATTATCCTGAATGTAGTTCCCTTACCTTCTTCGCTAGCCACATCTATCATGCCACTATGGTGCTTAATTATTCCATAACTCACGGACAAGCCCAAGCCTACACCTTTTACCTCGGACTTTTTTGTAAAGAAGGCATCAAATATATGAGGGAGGTCTTCCTTTGGTATACCTACCCCTGTGTCTTTAAATACAATCTCTAATATCTTGTTATTTTTAGAAGGCAATGTCTCCACTGTCAAGGTACCACCTTCTGGCATAGCTTCCACTGCATTTGTGATAAAGTTTATAAATACCTGCTTTAATTGATCTGGCACACACATCAAAGAGGGTATCCCCCCTGGTTTAAATTCAAGATTGACTTTACTTTCCTCAAGATATTTTTGATTCAATATGAATACATCCCTTAATACCTTGTTGATATCTACTTCTTCAAACTTTCCCTCGCTGGGTTTATAAAAGTCCCTCATGTTGCTGATCAGAGTTGCAATCCTGTTGGTTTCTTTAAATGCTAACCTTACAAAATGCATATCCACATTTCCGTTTTCACCTGCGTCTAAGACATGTTTTAAGCAGGTACTTATACCATAGAGTGGATTATTAATCTCATGAGCAATACTGGCTGAGAGCCTACCTGTGGCTGCCAGTCTCTCAGATTGAACGAGTGCTTGCTCCATCTGTTTTTGCTGTGTGATATCTCTTAGAATAGCAGAAAATCCGAATATCTGATCTGTCCTGTCCTTCAAGACTGTAATAGTCAAAGATACATCTATAATCTTACCTGACTTTGTAATCCTCTTTGTCTCTAAATCTTTTATAAAACCCTTTTCCTTTACCAAGGCTAACACATCATCTGCCTCTTTTTTGACCTCATCTGGAATTATAATAAATGCAGATTTACCAATTACTTCATCTTCTCGCCAACCAAATATCATATGCGCACCCTGATTCCATGAGATTATACGCCTCTTTGTATCTAAGCCAATGACAGCATCTGCACTGTAGTATTCAATATTTGCGAGTAGTTGTAATCTCCTGTAATTATCTATTTCATCAGTTATATCTCTACCAACACAAACAAACTCTTTAGTATCATTACTGTGGACTACCCCAATGCTAACCTTTAATTCCCTTGTTTCCTCCGGAGTATTCATTGATATATCGACCTCTACAGGGAAAGTGGTACCACTACTCGCTTTCTCTATTGCATCCTGAAGCCTTTTGGTGGAATCATCAGGTATAAATTCATGATAGGGCCTGCCATATACCTCGGAGGAAGACATCCGTAAAAATTCCAGAGCTTTAGCATTTACATATGTAACCCTACCTCCATTATCTATAGAAAATACTATATCCCCAGATCCCTCCACTATATGTCTATATCGTGCCTCAGATTCTTTCAGTTCTCTAATCTTCTTATCTATACGCTCAGATAATCGAGTGTTTAGCTCCTGAATCTTCTTGTTTGCCTGTATTAATTCACCTTCAGCAATCTTTCTCTGTGTGATGTCTGATGCAACCACGTCCATCCCGAGCAAAGACCTATCTTCATCATAAAGAATGGAGGCCTTATAATTCAGAAAAAGCATGTAGCCAGTCTTATTATATACCCTTATATCCCCTTTGATCTCACCAAGCCCATCCTTTATAGCCTGGAGCACCTCATCTGTAATATGATAATCATCCTGGTGTAGAAAATCCCTCCATGGAATTTCCTTCCCAATAATCTCTTCAGGGCTATAGCCTAAAATCCTCTTTACTTCGGGGTTTATATACTCACATACACCTTCGGGGTTCAACCAAAGGATCATATCCTTGGCATTCTCAGCGATCCTCCTAAATCTCATCTCAGAGGCCTTGAGTTCTATTGTCCTCCTATCAACTAAGGCCTCGAGATCCCTTGCATATTGCTCCAATCTAACATGTTTTTCCTTTATAAGCGCGGTATCCCTTACCATACCATAGATAGCTTGCTGTAGTCCTGATATACCCTGCATAATCTTCAAGCTTAGTTCCACAAATTTTAGGGTGCCATCTTTTTTTGTAATATATATATCTATAGGCCCTATATCCCCACCACTCAACAAACCCTCAAAGGCCTTCTTAGTATCGTGCCTATCTTTGTCAGATACAATCTCCAACAATTCTCTCCCCTGTAAATCATCCAGGGTGTATCCACTCAATTGCACAAAGCTATTATTTACAGTCATGAGTTTAAGATCAATATCTGCAATAAAGAGGGCATCTGTTGCCTTCTCAAATATATCCTTGTAGACAGTCTCTGCTAAACTTAGCCGTCTTCGATAATCCTCTAGGGTAACTATAGACTCTCTCACCTCAAATGCCTTATTTACATTCTGCTTGAGCTCGTTTGGCAGAAAGGAGCCCTTTCTCAAATATCTAAAGACATGGGTAGAAAGAGCGTCATCTACAGGCCAGTCATCCTCATATGCTGTAATAACTATAACCATAAGATGGGGATCTACATCTTTATGAACCTTTTCTACAAGCTGCCTGCCATCCATATCTGGCATTCTTAAATCAGTGATCATAAGGTCAAATTTGTTTTGCTGAAAGATATCAAGTGCTTGCAGAGGCCCTTCTACTGCTGTAACATTAAAATCATATTTTAGCACCTGATACAAATAATGCCTAAAGACAGAGTCATCTTCTACTACTAAGACCTTTTTTTCCATAATTAACTTTTATTCTCTGGTACAAACACAAAAAATGTAGAACCTTTATCTGGTTTAGATTCCACCCAGATTCTTCCTCCCATGGCATCCACTATATCTTTGGCCAAGGAAAGACCTAAACCCATCCCTGTCTTTGCAGGCCAGTTTGTATACAAGGGTTCAAAAATCCTTGATATTTGTTTATCATCCATGCCGACTCCGGAATCACTTACAGAGATTATAATCCCATCCTCCTCACCCTTTGTGATCCTTACCAATACCTCCTGACCAGAGCTTGATGCTATTATAGCATTCATCACCAGATTTATAATAACCTGTTCTAGAGCCTGAGCCTTTATACGAACGCTGGTACAATATAATTCCTTTCTCAAAATTATGCCTGAGGCCTTAGCCTGAGAATCAAGCAGATTAAAGATATTGTCTAAAAGGTATGCTAAATCTACATCCTCTACAGGGCCTTCCCATTTCTTAGCCAGACTCAACAATTGATTGACAACAACTAGCACACTATCAGTAGCAGTAATTACAGTCTCTATCATGTCAGGAAAATCTTCATCTTCTTTGTCACCACGCAATACCCTCATTTTATCCCCATCTATATCGTCTTTAATCATCCTGGCAAAACCCTGAATAGCCCCTAGTGGGCTCTTCATATTATGGGCCATGGATGCAGCAAGATTCCCTACTGTACTCATCTTTGCATATGCAAGCATCCTTTGTTGGTGCTCAATGTCTTTTGTTGTATCCCACATAACTAATAGCATCCATTTATTTACCTTTATAGGTCTTGTAATAAACCTAAATGTCCTGGAGACTACTTCCCAGGATATATCACTCTCAACCCCTGAAGATATTGCATCTACCAGGTCAGGTGGAATAGAACCTGAGACCTTGGCTGCTTCTATCACATCCCTTTTATTAATGCCAATAGAGGCCCTTATCTCCTGAGATATCTTGTTTTCTATAATAACATGGGCGTTAGAGTCTATCAAACACAGACCTACAGGAGATGCATTCATCAACTCTTTGTTTAGCCCTAACATATCCTCTGCCTTTTGTCTCTCCAGGGATGCGTTTGCGAGCGCTTTTCTCAACGCAGACTCTTCCTCGCGTCTTATATCTTCAGAGTATATACGGATAAGTGCTGAAGAAATAGCCCCAGTGGTAGCATTTAAAAGCCTGTGATCATCAATCAATGTATCATCTTTAATATCAAGATAAACAAAGGCCCCAGACGGCAAGCTCATGCCATAAGGATAATTACCAGATAGGAACATGCCCTTAAGCTGTTCCTCGCCCACCTGAAGAAATCTCCCTGATTTCTCTTCTGTGATCTCGTATACAAGACTCGAACCATTCAATTTAATGCCACCTAAGAAGCCCTTTATAAGTCCTAAATCAAATAATACTTCAGTCCCTTTTTCCAAGGCATCTGCAAGTCTTGTTGCCTTATTTAATACATCCAAGAGCTTGATAAGTATACTTGATCGTCTGTTTTCCAACTCAGCCATATCTGTCTTCTGTCTTAATCGCAGGGCAAGATCAGATAGCTTCATGCTGGCCTTATTTACCAATCTAAACAGACCTTCATGTGATATATCTACACCAATATCCGTACAAACAGCCTCTATCTCCTTAGGGACACGGCTCATAAGATCATCTAATGTATCAGGACTAAGCCCAAACCTCTTCAAAAGGGGTTCTGTTATTCTCTGAGGAAAATTATTACCAGAGGTACCTATGTAACTCATATGGGTTATGATATTTGCTATATGCACCATACCAGATATCCTGTATTGATTATCATCAATAACCTCCATCGGGGCATGATGACACCATATACTCTCTACATAAACACTTGGCAGTTTCCAGTGCGATAATACAGATCGACCAACTTCTGCATGATCAGTACCCAAAATTTCCTGCTCTAAATCAAGCAAAGGTTTACTGCCATCCTTTGCCCTATTAAGGACATTGGCATAAGCATCCGTCATGGTTTGATTCAGTACCAGCTTCCCTATGTCATGAAGCAGACCTGCAAAAAAGGCCTTCTGGGCTAATGTATTATCTACAGCCATCATCATGGACTTTGCATACACAGCACACGCAATAGAATGTTTCCAGAACGCCTTGTAATTTAACTTCGATGCCTTTATCTGAGGAAACATATCAAGCACACACATGCCCAACACTATGACCTTCACTGTTTCCATGCCCATTGCAACTATTGCATCCCTTACAGTATATATCCTGCGAGAACGCCTATAGTAACTTGAATTAGCTACAGAGAGTATCCTTGCAGTAAGCACCTGATCCTTTTCTATAAGAGATGCGAGCTTGACTATGGATACATTATCTTCAAGGGCCATCTTTAGGATATGATTAGCCAGCTCTGGAAGTACGGGGATGGATTGGACATTCAAGATATCAGATTTCATAAAAGAAAATCTATAACATCCCTAAAGTATAGGCAAGTATTTTCTGTCCTTGATATTACAGAAATGGAGTCTTGCTCTGTACCCATGTCTACTTTATATGAAAACATCAGCTCACTTATATTTTTTCTCTTTAGACCCAAAAGCTCTGATAGATCTTTGGGATTAACGCAAACAGCAATACGTGGCCCAAAACGCTCAATTAACCTCTCTACCATATACCTGTATGCCTTTGACCTTACCAAAAAACCAAATGCAGGATGAAACGGCCCTGCTACAATATCCAGTCTATCTGATTGAGGTATACCCATCCTTAGCATTTTAGTCCCACAATCAGTAAATCTTATATAGGCAAATAGAGACCTAATAATGGCTTCATCAAGGGTCAGTGGGCGGTAATTTCCTCTTAAATATAACCTTTCAAGCGCAGTGCCTGCCATTACAACTGTTGGGTATATCCGTGCTGTATCTGGTTTCAGCGAGGTAATAGCATCAACTGTATGCCTGAAGCTTATCCTGTCTTCCCCAGGTAGACCTGGCATAATCTGCAGCCCAACCTTTAGACCTGATCTTCTTATCAATATTACAGCATTTATTGTATCATAACTGGTATGCCCCCTCAGGCTCTGCTTTAATACCCTATCATCCATGGACTGGGCACCCAGCTCAAGTTCCTCAAATCCTGCATCTATAAGCCTATCCAATATCTTTTGAGAAACCATGTCAGGTCTGGTAGAGGCCTTTAGGGCATCAACTACGCCCGCCTTTACTAGTGTGGATGCCACAGATAGATAACGATCAAGTAAAGGCTTATCAAGGCCTGTAAATGACCCTCCATAAAAGGCTATCACCTTTTTTCTATCCCCTGATGAGGAAGAAAAGGAGGTATATCTGTTTACAATCTCTGGGATTGCTTCCGGAGGTATGGGATCAGAAAATTGCCCCTGATCGCAAAATATACATCTATGTGGACAACCCAGGTTAGATACAAATATTGGGACAACAATAGGAGGTTTCATGGCATATCTTCTAAAGACTTTAATGCCTCCCTGCAAGCCATCTGGGAAGCCTGTTTCTTGTTTCTACCCTTCCCACGGCCAAAGACCTTGCCCTTTACAGTCACATCTATAACAAATATCTTACTATGTGCTGGGCCTATCTCATCCACTAAGACTATATCTGGAGTACACTTATACTTTCTCTGGCAATACTCTATAAAGGTGCTTTTATAGTCCAGGCTATATACATCTTCTATATGACCGAAGGCAGAATCAAAGTGTTTTTCTATGATCTCATATGTTTTATCAAATGAACTATCTAAAAATATAGCCCCAACTAATGCCTCATAAGCATCAGCAAGAATAGAGGACTTTTGCCTGCCATGATTCAGGTCTTCACCTTTGCCTAAATAAAGAAAATCACCCAGATCAAAAAAACTCGCAACCTTAGAGAGGGTGCCTTCATTTACAAGTGTTGAGCGAATCTTTGTTAATTCACCTTCTTTAGCATCAGGAAACAGGTTAAATATATGTCTTGTAATTGCTGTATTTACTATTGAATCGCCCAGAAACTCGAGGCGCTGGTTATCCTCTAAGCCTAAATCCTTATGCTCATTGACAAATGTAGGATGTGTTAAAGCCTCCCTCAATAAGGTCTTATCTCTAAAGATATAACCAATTCTGGCCTCAAGGAGATCAAGACCCACGCAAAAGTCCCTCTAGATCCAAGTCCCCAAGGATAGTGACATCCCCTGACCACCCCAGCCTATAATGTATAGGTGTGATGGAGATCATACCATTTTTTAGGCATACCGCATCAATATCTTCATCTTCTGCTTCATCCATCATCACAGTTCTTCCCCCCTGCCAGAAATATGTATTACCTCTGGGATCTACCCTCTTGACAAACTTATCTTTAAGCCTGGAGTTGCCCTGTTTTGTGATCTTTACACCTCTTATCTTATCTATAGGGGCAGAAGGACAGTTTACATTCAATGCAAATGGTAGGGGTTTGTCCCTGCTGGCTAAGGTGTAAGCAAGCCTGGAGCCAAATAGGCTTGCAGCAGAATAATCAGGGTTTATATAATTATCTACAGACAGTGCTATACCTGTAAAACCAAGGATCAAGGCCTCTGTGGCAGCAGAGACCGTACCAGAGTACAGGACATTTATCCCAACATTTTCACCCTTATTTATGCCAGAAACCACCACATCCGGTGGTGGGTCCATAATGCATGATATACCCAGCTTTACACAATCTGCAGGAGAACCAGTAATACCATAACCATAAAACTCACCAGAGCGGTGTATGGGTATGACCTTTAAGGGGTCTGAAATGGTAATGGTATGTCCTACTGCTGATTGTTCTGTAACAGGGGCAATTACTAACACATCCCCTAATCTCTCCAGTTCCTGCTTTATAGCAGCCAGACCCTGAGCATATATGCCATCATCATTAGTAACCAAAAAGCGCATACAGAAATATTAGCCTTAAGAAAGAAGATATGCAAGGGGCAAAAAACAGTCGACAGTCGGAAAGAATAAATAAAGGGGTAATCAGTAAATTACGATAGAAGGACTTAGGTGAAGTTTATATGTGTATATCTATTAAACTACCAATATCTTCCATCATCTCTACTAACAGTTCGCCTGATTTCTTTAAGGTGTCCATGTTTAGCTTTGACCTTGCTATGTCTATATCAGTCTGATTTTGCATGGCCTTGGCTGCTATCTGCACCAAGTATGGAGCAACATTTGTACCTTTTATGGATTCCATACCATTCTTGTCGATCTTTTGATTAAATACTTTAATCCTTTGTTAATAAGCCTCAATCAAGGACATAGCAGAATTTAGCCTTTATCCTAAGGATATCTGTAGCCATATCCTCAGTAAAAGCCCCAAATGGACTTGCCCTTTCAATAGCAAAAAGTGCTGCATCATCCAGCAAATCATGACCAGAGCTTGACAGTACATCCAATGAGCAGAGCCTGCCCATACCATCTATGGTAAATAAGATCATAACTGCCCCGTCCCAGCCCTTGATAATAGCAACTTCTGGATACTGCCATGCGTTAAATATCCTTGCCTTTAACTGCTCTATATAATCAGCGCTTACCTGGCCTTCTACATCGAATGAGATCCCAGGGGCTTCGTGAGGAAGATCCTTTATTGCCTGAGCCACTAATCTTACAGGCACTGTCTTTCCCAGTATATTACGTACAGATGGCCTGGCCATCACCTGCCATGGCATACTTAAGATTATCGTATGCAATATAATGGATATGATAAAAAATACAGCCAAGCGCATCCTGGCAATATCAAAGCCAGGAATAGAGATATCTGTCAAGATGTATTCGCTTCTTTATGCCTTCTGAAAATTTTAGAATAATCCGTGTAATCTGCGGAAAAAAAGGCAGACGCAAGATTTCGCATCTGCCTTATGTTTATAAATTATCCCTTAGACTGCTTGGTTCTAAGACTCTCGACTGCCGACTATCGACTGTCTTTTAATCTTTTGTCTTTTCGACTCTCGACTGACGACTATCGACTGTCTTATATCTCCCACTTAAAGTCCACCTTGAGCTGGACAGTCCATGCATCCTCAAGACTAAACCTACTTGCTGCACAATAAGGACCTGTTATCGGGAATGAACTGTCCACTGGTGCCGCTGTATCTGCATTAACCCATTGTACTATATATGGCTTTGGCGTGAGCACGTCCTTATAAAAATCACCCGGGCTGAAATATGCACCAAGCAAAGATACATCAAGCCCGTCAAACAGCTTATACGTTAGCCTGCCATCGATCTCTAAACCCAGGAAGTTATCTATACTTTGATAATATCTTGTATCCTTTTTCTTAAACACAAAGGGTACCATGGTCTCACCAGCCGCATTTGTTGTCATATTGTTCAGGGCATACATAAGCGGGAAGAAGTCCCAGTATTCCTTCTCATAGTACTTTGTATTGGTACGCCAGGCAGCCAAGGCCTGACCAAAGACCTCCCATTTATCTGTTATGCGATACGTAGTTCCTGCCTTTACAAAGCTCATATTATGAAAACATATATCATCTTGGTCGTATGCCTCCTGGGTTGCAAGGGTAGCTATCACGGGATAATATTTGTCCTCAATCTCTCCAAGCAAGAGACTCTTTATGTGCCTGGGGGTTCTATAGCCCTGTGGCTCAAACTCATCCCACATGAATGCATCTATATCATCGTATGTCTCAGCCCCAGACATATACCCAAGACCAAACTCAGGGGAGAATTTACCTATGTCATAGCTCCCTATAGCACCAAAACCCATTGCATTAATAAGACCATCTGGCGGGCCTAGGTCCTTTACCTTTATAGTAGGATACTCCCACTCCGCTGGATGCAGACTAGATGCAACCATCTTCCCCATGCTAACAATTTCTCTTATATCATTGGCCTCTGACATCTTTGTGAGCTCCGCAATCTTACCCATGCCTGTGCCAAAGTAAGCAAGTAGATGCTTACCATCCTTGTTGTACTTAAGTTCCCACTGGGGCATACAGATATGCATATTCTTTGCACCTGAGTGGCTTGCCCCAATACGGAAATCAAGCCATTGTTCAGAAGAAATACCTTTATCCTTATCCTCCCATATGGTGATAACGCGTGCCTCATCCTGATCATCCCTGTCTAGATAATCCATTTGAGGGGTATTAGGGTAATTTATATAGGGCTTTTCATAATCCAGCTTACCCTCGTTCTTCTTGTTCCATGCAATGGCAAATGTCCACTTGGGGATCTGGGGCAGTTGTATACCATAGACAATGCCGTGGTTGCCATCCTCAAACCTGCCTACAACAAACAGGCCTACAGGGGTTATCATCTGAAGGTATGCCTCCTCTACACGAAGCTTTTCATAGTCGTCTCTTACTCTAGTTACATCATTTGAAAATACACAGGTTTCATTCGTGGTGTAAATCCTGTCAGCATAGTCAGACTGGAATATGTACTTGCCCACATCAAGCCTCATATGGAATTCAAGCTTGTCATTGAACACTATCCAAGGATAAAGCCTCAGCTCATGCTCAAGCCACCTTTCTGTCTTATCTGTTTGAAGCTTTATGGGTTGGCCTGTGATAGGATTGGTACCTGTCGCATTCCCATTGTAACCATTTAGATCACGTTCATGGAAATACTTTCCATAGGCCTGGTAGTCACCTTTTAGATGAAACTTTACATCCTTGTAGTTAAAAAAGTCATCAACTGCAAATGCCAGCCCTGGTAATACTACAAACAATATCAATACTAGATAAAATCTATACGTAAACTTCATATAACCTCCTCATATAAGACTAATATTGGATAACGGGCAGGGTCCACGCCCTGCCCAACCCCTATCAATCACTGTAAAGCATTGATACCATAATTGTTACATACCTGCACTCGAGATAAAGCATAGACCGCTGGGATCCATCTCATCAATTGCCATCTCAAGGAAACAACGTCCTTTCTTTGATGAGGTCCATATATTACTGAGCTCAATATCCATATCCGACATATCCAATGAAAGCAGTGGACCAGTAGCACCTCCACCAAGCATGGCTGGAAGCTCTGCAAAGAGTGTTTCAATAAATGCAGAGTGATCAAATATGCCGATACCAAGATTATCTCTCATCACATGGCAATGTGACAGCTCTGGTATCAGTGTTAGATAGATATCCAGCATAGAGTGCTCCTCACCCTCGACATCTTCTTTGTGCATACCCATACCAAGTATCAGATTTATATCAACAGACATCTGCCACCTTGCACTACCATCTTCCCTGTACTCTATACTCACATCATCAAGGATAAGTAGCGCCTGGGATGCCATAAAATCAAAGGCAAGACCAGCTCTGTTAAAGGATATCCACAACTCCTGCAAACATTCATCAGGACGGTCTGGTACGGCAACTGGTATTTCGCCAAGTATATCCTTATCATCAATCTTCAACACCTGACCATCCAGGAGCCCGCCTAAAAACTGGCTGAGATTGTCCTGAGAAAAGTCAACACCTATGTTACCTTGCATTGCACCAGGATCCATGTACAAGAAGGATTCATGAGTAAGATTATCAGGATCAAATACGCTCACCCCGTCTGGGAAGATTCCATGCACTTCGCCATCTTTTATCTCAGTTTCCACACTGCCTGCCACATACAAGCCTGCACCTAATGCTGCTGCGGCATCATTGGTCATATCAGGCATGCCATACAAATCTAAAAAGAGATACGTGTCTTCAAGATCGAAACTGCCGAGTATCATAGCCATCATGTCATCCTCGCCATCACCAGCCAAGCCACCTAGGAGGCCACCGAGGCCTATGTCCATTGCTGGCCCGGGCTCGCCCATAAGTATATTCATAAGCATGTTCGCAAGCCAGGATGGAAGTGGGAGTTCCAAAATATCACCAATGGGTATACTGGTATTAGTGAGATTCAACGCCATCATTGGTTTGATATTTTCTTGATATAGCTTATCTTCCAGTTCATCATTGATATTAATATTGGTATTGATAGGAATCTCTTCTATTTCGAGTTCTGCATATAGAATTGCATCATTAGCATCAACTGGTTCAAGTACATCCAAGGGTTGCTCTATAAGCATATCCCCCAACGGGCCTTTTAAAATATCCAGCAAGCCTGCACTTACCAGGACACCTAGACCATCCCTTACAAGCTCATTATCTTTTGCGCCAGGACGTGTCCTTAATATCACCTTTTTCTTTGAAGCATACCCGTTTGCATAGATCTCCTGTATAAGGAGTGGACAGAGCATATTCTCAGCACCAAACCTGAAGTCGCACACATAGTAGTCACCCTCAAGCAATGCCTCTACCTGGTATCCTCCACCATCACTCACGAACACCCTTCCACGACCATTGACGCCACCGTCAACCTGGACACCGAGCGTCCTTGTACCTTGGCCTACATAATAACCATTGGAGGCCTCTACAAATCCTTCTTCCTCTCCATCTTCTTCCCAGACATAGAGTTTGATGGTTGCAGCATCCCCGTAAGCAACTGCATTAACAGGTGCGCCAGCTCCATAGCATGATTCAGCACCAACACCACTGGTCAAGATGTCTGAATCGCTGCTCCCAGAACATCCTCCCAGGGCAAACAAAAGCAATAAGACCAGGACTGAAAGCAACAATCCCTTAAGATTTTTCATACCCATCCCTCCTTTCTATTAACCTTATCTATAATTCTATAACAATATACAGCAATATACATGCCATATATGATATTTTCTAATTACCTGGTTTACAGCAATAAATCAAGAGGATATTTTTTTATTATTCTGCAAAAAACCTATTTAGAAGAAAATTTTTACAGTTTAAGTGGAAATTATTTACCCATTTGGCCTTGTTTTTACTATTTTCTATACCCACCTAGCCCCTAACCCGGACAAGCCGGAAGGGCTCAAAGTTCAAAGCTGAAAGCTCAAAGCAAAAAAATAGAATATCACAATAGGTTTCAAAAAGTTGAACCTCTTTCATTACTGGTGTAAACCCTTTGTGGAAAGGGCTTTCCGAAGATCGCAAAAATTTTTCTTTCCATTTTTGCACGAACCTTACAATTAAGGGATTAATTCTATATCGAGTATGAAAACAGGGGTCAGGGATCAGTGGTCAGTTTGAGATGGGGGAGAAATGTAGGGGCCGATGCCCTCATCGGCCCGTTCAGGGGAACGGGCCCTACATGGATATTATATAAAAAAGGCAAAGGGATCATGAATGCTATTAACCTCTAGCCTTTGGTCTGTTTCATTGTTTGTTGTGGCCCGCCGCAGGTAGGTTATAAGGGTTTGTATAAAAGTAGTTAGGTTGCAATCAAGTCATTGCGAGGAGCTTTAGCGACGTGGCAATCTCAGACTTTAGATTGCTTCGCTTCGCTCGCAATGACAACTTCGATAAGTACCTGATTGAATGTAACTTGGTATTACTTACTGCTTAAGCGCGTAAAGCCCAGCACCCAGAACATAGAACTTTGAACATTGAACATTGATGACTTCGTAAAAAGTCAGATTCAGCTAATATGTCATTTCGAATATCAGGGAGAAATCTTGTGAATTCAGCATATTGCATTGGAAAGATTTCTCGTTCCTGCCTGCCGGCAGGCAGGTCACTTGAAATGACAAGTTAAAAAGACTTTTTACGAGACTGTCAACATTGAACTTACAATCTTTTGTTTTCCTGACTCTCGACTATTTTTTGACTGACGACTGACAACTGACGACTGTCGACTATCTTCACGCCCTACCCCCAAAATTCCTTATTTAACATCCATATCATCTATGCTATATACCCCCTCGGAAGCGGACGGGTCCTGGTGGGTCCCCCGGACTTCAAATCCGGAGTGGGATGCGTCGAGCGTCCTGGGTGGGTTCGATTCCCATGCGCTTCCGCCAGTATGTGTTTCATTATTACCTAGTCTTGAAATATCTATATCCTTGCATTCCGATATATTATCCATAGCCATATATGCATCCTTGTAATAATTTCCAGGGCTCCACAACAACCATCCCCTGGCCCCCCAATCCTGAGCAGCCTTTATCTGCGTCTGAATAAATTCAGGACCAAACCCTAATCTCACCCTCAAGGGAAACGCCTGCAGCCACGGCCTTATAACTACATCATCTCCTACCATGTTCTTTAGTCTCTTTATGCCACTACTCACAAACAGATACGGCCTGTCAGCAGGGTTTTCTATACCAGCAAAATTTTCCTCGAAATGTGATGGGTAAAGCATTGGGGAGATGATATCCAGGTATGGACTCATCCTTGATATATCCTGGCCAAGCGCACACACATCTTCATCACGAGTCCATATAACGATTCCAAATATATCCATAGAGAGCAGCACCCCCCTTGGAGAAAGCTCTCCTTTTATCCTCTTTAAAAATTCAGTGATTATATCAACCCTGGTCTTGTGATCACAAGAAGTAGAGACCATCCCATTAGCCGGATATCTGAAGTAATCTAGCTGGATCTCATCCACCCCTAGATCGGCCAGTTCTTTTAAGATGGCAAGGATATAGTCCTGCACCTCTGGATCAGCAGGATTAAGCCAGCCATTTTGTATTCGCCAATGGTGCATTGAATTTGACATAGCTATATCCTTAAATGCACAGACCCTTGCTACTACATGGATGTCCATGCAATGAAGGTAGTGTATTAACTTTGATATATCCTCAATAGCATTAAAAG
>JAGGYK010000254.1 GCA_021162585.1 Deltaproteobacteria bacterium | reverse complement strand
GCGCTGCCTTCATTTCTTCTGTAGGAACCCTGCATGGTATGAATGGGGGTTGTCCCATGTCTTGAAGAATCTTCAGCCCCCCTTGAGGATCAAGCATATACTTAAGGAAGCAGATGGCGGCTTCTCTGTTGGGTGCGTTTTTTATCAAAGTAATTCCATAGGTGCATGATTTTCCCTTGATATCCATGAAGGTTCCTGGTTTTTTACCGGTTACCCTCACGATAGCCTGTGCATAAATATCATCATACTTATAATTGCCTAAGTTTATCTCGTCTGGGAGAATAATGTAGTTTAACCCGTGCTGGACAGCCACTGAGAGGTATTCCCAGGCATAGTCCATATTTCCTGTCTGCAAAAGTGAGATGAGCTCGACTGATTTTGGCCTGATATTTTCCTTGGGACGGCTATTGATAAGTTTGTCATAGAGCCCAGGTTTTTTGTAATACTTCTCAGCCAGTTGCAGGACCATGAGCGACCGGTAGCCACATGGGTCAAGGTTGGGATCGGAATGTCCCCAGACAACTCCTTTTTTTAAAAGAATTTCATACCAGTTACCGGAATTAACCTTTCCAGCGTACTTGCTTTTATCTGTATAGCAAAGTACAAGCTGATTGGTGGCAAATCGGATATTAAAAGAGGCATATCCAGGAATAAGGAGTTTATCAATCACCTCGTAATCCGCTGATGCCATGATATCACACGGTTTTTTAACATCAGTAATCTTTCTGGCGCATTTCTGGCTTCCAGCGGCCTCGCGCTGAACGTCAATCCCTGGGTACTTGGCCTCAAAGGCCTTCTCCATGGTAGCCATTGGGACAGATAAGCTCCCCGCGTGGAATATGGTAAGTATACCCTTGGGTTCAGCAATGCTCTGGGTTGGACTGAATATAACCATGATACTAAACAAGAACAATACAGCCAATAATCTTCGATTTTTACTACACCCCATGTAACGCCTCCTATACATTTTGTTGAGAGTGTAATGATAGGCGTTTTTTATGTAAAAATCAACATAATTATAATTAGTAATTGCGCCCTTATGGATGTCATGTCCTGGCTGGTGCACTCCTTCACTATTTCGCTAACACCTTTTATAGCCCATCTTGCCATTGACCCATATCCCATGCTCAGGTATATGGTCCTAAGTGAAGCAATTATTGGTTGAATATAGTTGATACGTTATGTTTCTTTATAGATAGAATCTTTTAAAAACAGAGGTATATGAGTATGCTAGATTATCTACTCTCCCCCATAAGGATAAAAAAGATGGAGCTTCCCAACCGTGTTGTTATGCCACCTATGGTTACCAACCTGGGGAATAAAGATGGCACTGTAAGCGATGCTACTATAGCCTACATAAAGCGTCGGGCAAAAGGAGGACCAGGTCTTATCATAACAGAAGTTACTGCTGTTCATCCAAATGGTTCTGCTATAGATACCGAACTGGGTGCCTTTGATGACCGTTTTATTCCCGGATTGAAAAGACTGACTGATGCTGTTCATGCTACAGGCGCCAAGATTGCCATGCAACTCCACCATACAGGACGTGAGAGTTTTTTCCTATTGCAAGAAGGCAAGGCCATTGCACCATCTGCTATCCCGAGCCTGGTCTTTGGTATGACCCCCAAAGAGATGACAATTGAAGATATAAAAAAGATTGTTACTGCATTTGGCAGGGCAGCGCTCAGGGCCAAGGAGGCAGGCTTTGATGCAGTAGAGATACATGGGGCACATGGGTATCTCTTATGCCAGTTCTTATCAGCCCTTTCTAACCACCGCAAAGATGAATATGGTGGAAGCATTAAAAATCGCGCCCGATTTACTATTGAGGTGCTACATGAAGTACGCACGCAGGTGGGTGGTAACTTTCCCATATTGCTGCGCATCTCTGCCGAAGAGGGAGGAGTCCAGATGACCTGCAACTACTTGAAAAAACTGGATTCCGGCTTTCGCCGGAATGACGGTTAAGGTATATGATGGACTTACAAATAACTTAACTATCAAAAGTTATTTTCGGTTACAGTGCCGCAAGACGGCATAATCTAACTTTTTACGAGACCACCAGCTAAGACCCTGAGATAAGTCTATTCACTATTTACTATCCACTAAGTTCAGCAATAAGGCAAAGGTCTTACCTTTTCCTTGATCTTGCCTGTTTGAATAATCTCTAAAAATTCATCCCCAAGGTGGCAGCTTTCTTTAGCAACCTTCTTCCAATAGACTATGCGTTTTTTGTCAGAAAACCTAAAGTCATTTTTATCAGGAATCTTTCTATGTGGCAGGCGGTTTATGAATTCCCTTGATGGGCGCACAACAACTACCCTGTCCATGTTTGAACCATCTGGCCTTCTCCACGGCAGCCTTTTGTCAAACCAGCCAGGTATAATACGATCCATAAAGTGGGGGAAAAGTACTATGCCTTCATGATCATTAATAAATGGTATATCCAAATGATAGTCTATCAGCCCTCCATCTCGATATATCCCTGAAGGTCCCCCTGGGATATCCTTAATACCTGTCATAAGGAAGGGAACGGCACCAGATGCCAGTATAGCAGATTTTATGTTTTCCTCTGTAATAGGAGCCCTATGGGTTTGGAAGCCATCCATATGGAAAAATGGAGGGATATCTCTGGGGTCATAAAATAATACCCTGTTAAAAAAGGCCTCTAAGCTTCCTCTGTTGACAGTATTACAGAGATGTCCCCCTGCAATAACAAGACATAATGCTATTATATTATCACTTGTGGCAGGCCATCTGCACTGAGTGGTTAGTATATTAAGTCTCATATATGGATGGTTTAATATACTCCTTCCCCCTTTATCAGTAAGGTAGGCATCTAAAACCTTATTTACTTCTACAGTTATATCCTCTGCTGAGGGCATTGAAGGATAGCGCTGGTGTATATATGCATCCTCAAACCTGTTATAGGCCTCTTCTGGATTTGCCTGTGCAACAGCTGCAAATCGCCATGAGCCTATCGAAGATCCAATAAGAAATAAAGGTTTATTACTGTCTTTAAGCCACGAGAAAAAGATTGCCCTGTCCAGACCATCCAAGACCAGCCATCTAGGTCCTCCAGCAGCACCTGCTATTACCCTTACCATCTCTGGACTTAATCCCTGCTCTCTTATTAAGGATATGGCCTTTTTGCCTGCCAAAAAACATAGATTTTCTCCCATTTCATCTCTCCAATCTGGTACTTGTATCGTTAATGGAACGCAGATAAATCCCTACCTGGGATGCCAGATCACCAGTCCCGTCAAAAAATAGATTAACCACAGGTATGTTCAAATATTCAGGATTAGCATGAAATATATATGATGTAATACGGCCTGGCATACACCCAAATGGTGCACAATTGGCAACCAGACTTACCCCTTGATCTGCAAAGATCTTTGCCCTACCTATGGTAAGTATTGCCTCTCCTTCAAATTCAAAGGGGATAAATCTTTGAGCCTGCCCAAGCACTTCGCCTATATGCGGCTCTTCCAGGTCATCTAAGATGGGAGAAAATAAGGCCATGATATCGCTTTCTATCTTGTGCAGATAATGGCTTTTAATGTATGAAAGCGCCCTACTCCTGATTCCATTCTTTCTTGCCACAAGTTTATCCACATAGAATATCCACTCTGTCATCGGGGCCAGCCATGCCTCACCACCTGATACCTCTATCACATCCACAATGTGTTGGTTGGAAAAGTTGTTCATCCTGACAAATATCTCTCCCACTATGCCCACAATAGGTTTCCTGGGCTGATTATAATCAACCTTGTTAAGAAGCATATCCACAAATGATCTTACATATCCATACCAAGGCCTGCCTTCTTCCATAAGAGAACAGATATCCTTCAGAGCACGTTCAAACACAGCTACCACCTTTTTTCTATCTGGAATATATGGCACTGTACGACACCTCAATTTAAACAAAGCATCGCCTATACAGATTGCCTTCCAGACCTCTTTCCGCATCTCAGGTGTAAGGAAGTCGTATCCATCTTCAGATGTTGGTGAGAATATGTACGCATTTTTAAGTCCAGCCCTGTCAATAATCTTTGATTGAAGTGTTGCGTATTGACCATATCTACATGGACCCTCTGCCCTGGGCATAATAAGGATATCCTCCAAGGAGTGCGAGCCATTACCTGCTACGGACAAGAATTTACCCATAGTCACAGAAGCGGGAAGACACTCACTTCCCCTGCAATAGGAACGACCTTTATTACACTCTAAGCTCGTCTCTTCTCCTGTTGGATATGCATTATACCCATACCTTTTTAGCGTTGCAGCCCATAACTGCGGGATATATGGATGTATCTGGGGTATCCATATCTTCGTGTTATCCTTTACATCTTTTAGTGTATATCTAATCTTCAACTCAGGGATATTGGGTGACTTTATCCTGCCTACAGCGGGTATACGGATTTCTTGGTATCTCTCTACCATATCAAGGAATGCCTCAATTCTTGTCTGATACCCTGTGGCTGAGCCATGTTCATCCATCTCCAGTATAAGATAGGGCTTGTCTCTCGAAATCTCTTCAAAATAGCTTAATAAAAATGAGTCTGGCCCACATGAGAAATTAGATATCACAAGTGGAAACATATTTGGTCTTTTGCTTATAGTGAGTGCCTTTTTCAATATCCTCTGTCCCTGGTACCAGTACATATCAGGATATAGCCTAACCACATCTTCATTTGTGATCGTCTCTGGTATGATATCCATACTGACTACTCTATAATCTAGAGACTCTATCAGCTCTGGTATACCAAGGTTAAGTATCTTATGGTACAGGTTATAGGGTCTGCCAAGGATTACTATAACCTTTTCATCCCTGCCTTTTTCATCAAGTATGAGCCTACCCTTTTCTATTATCCTTTTTCTATATTTCTTAAGCTCTAATATACCTTTTTCTATAGCCTCTTCGATCTTTGATCTTGAAATGTGTCTTAAACCCAAAGCCTTGAAGAGCCCCCCCAGAACTTTTGCCTGCCAGGAGATCCCTTTACTCAGGTCAATTACAGGGGTGAATACCCTGCCAGCATAGGTTTCAGCCCTGTAAAATGCAGCCATAGAAGTAACAAATGGACAATACAGACTCCTAGGTCTTATACTATCGTCCTTTTCTTCTTGTATTAGATAGGGGATGAGGATCTTATCATCTCTAAACCGATTAATCATTATATTTGCGCATGCCATCGCCACCTTTATAGGATAGCAGAAGTCCCCTGTGCCTATGTTATTAAGTTCCCTTTTTATCTCATCATCCTTGGGATAGTAGACCTCCACATCAAGGCCTGAGGCCTTTCCCACCTCCCTCCAGAAGGGTAAATACTCTTCAAAAAGAGGCAGCGCAGGCATCTTAAAATGAGGGCGTTTTGAGATGTCTTCTCTTGGTTGATATTCTTTTAAAAGCTCTTTCCTTATTTCAAATGCTGGATTAGGTATCTTACCCTTTGGTGCAGAATCTGGCTCCCTGCCACACATATAACCCCAGCTTATCTTCTTGCCCCCCAGATTTACAACTGTGATCTTGCAGTTATTCTCACACCCCCTGCAATTTAGCTCTTTGATCTTTACATCTGGTATAGTAAGCCCTGCAAACGAGCTTTTTTTAGTTATCCTCTCCTTTGCAAGCATGGCTGCACCATAAGCGCCCAGCACATGACAAAAAGGAGATACTATAACCTCAGCGCCTGTTACTTGCTCAAGTGCTGCAACAAGCCCCTTATTCCTTGCAGTTGCACCCTGAAATACAATCTTTTTTGTATTATAAAACCTATTGCCTACCACCCGATTAATATAATTTTTAAATATAGCAAGGAGCACCCCTGCCATAATCCTTTGCTTTGGCTGGGCGGCTTTTAGCTGCCGGGTTACTTCCTGGCCCATAAACACAGTACATCTATCAGAGTTTGCCAAAGGGATACTACCTATCACCTCCTCTCCAATCTCATCCAATTTCATATTCAAAATATCTGCCTGTTCTTCTACAAAAGAGCCTGTGCCTGCTGCACAGACATAGTTCATATTTACATCAACAACGCGGCCATCTTCCATGCGGATAAATTTAGAATCTTGTCCCCCTATCTCAAAGATGGTCTCTACATCAGGATCAAGCATCAAAGCCCCTTTTGCATGTGCAGATATCTCATTGATAATAAGATCAGCCCCTATTATTTCTCCCACAAGCTTGCGGCCAGATCCAGTAGTGCTACATGCCCTGACACTAAATGCAAACCCCAGCTTTTTTCTCAGGCTATCTATACTATTAAAGATACGCCTTGTTGCCTCAATAGGATTTCCAGATGTCTTGGTGTATACATCAAGCCGAATATTATTTGACCCGTCTACCAGTACAGCCTTTGTTGATGTAGAACCTATATCCACGCCTAAGGATGCATCAAATGACTCACCTTCAGAAATATTGTGCCATATCTCATTGCCAAGGCTATCGATCTGTCTTTTCATATCATGTAAGGGAAATGAGCTCTTTCCCAGTGTAAGGGCCCTGGCCCCTGCATCCTCAAAAGAGAGAGATTTGAGTGCTTTTATGCTAGATATAAAACCATCAAGATCATTATTACAGGCCCTTGCCTTTTTGGAAAGTGATATAGCCCTGAAGAATGCAGGCTCATCTGCTATTTCTACCTTTGGCATCCTTTTCTTTAAGAAATGCCTTATGTGGGGATTGGCCAAGAGCCCTCCAGATACCAATATACCATCCCCATCAGGGAGGCGCCCGTCAAAGACACTTTTAAGCCCGGATACCACCATCCCCTGACACAGACCATTATACATGGCCTCCGCACTATAGCCTTCTTGCTGCAGGTGTATAAGATCAGTCTTTGCAAACACAGCACAACGGGTGGCAACAAGTGGTGCGCCCTCATTGATTGGTATCTTAGAGATATCTGAAAGGTTCAAACCTAATCTTTTCAACTGCTCGTCTAAAAAAGAGCCTGTCCCAGAGGCACAAGGAGGATTAGTCTGATAGGATATAATACGACCTTTACTATCAATGCTTACCAGCTCTATATTTTGTGCACCCATTATTAAAAGGACCTTGTAGGGATACATCCCTCTTAGATAATCGATCTCTGCTAATATCCCTTCATAGCGCCATCTATCAATATTGGGATCTGAGATATTACCTGAGAAACATACCGAGATGGGCTTCTGCTTTAAATTCAAGATCTCATCAAGCAATACCTCTCTTGGAGAGCCCCTGTGGTGTATATTCTGCTTATATAGGAGCCTGCCATTATCATCTTCATACCAGATTTTCAGATATGAACTCCCAATATCTATTCCAAGATAACCCTGCTTCATTGTCTCCTCATAAATTTATCATTAAAGGCTATTCAGCTAACTTGTAGCGCCTTAGTCTTCACATAAACCCCCATGTCCTGCCGGACACAACCAACGACGAAAATGAACGTATCACAAAGTAGGGCCCATTCCCTTAAACGGGCCGATGAGGGCATTGGTAATCGGCCTGACTGTCACGTGCGCATCCTTCAACAATGTTAGAAGGAATCGAAACCGCTGCCCGCCGCATTTGAGAAGTCAAACCATACAACTCTTCTCTCGGAAACCTTGCGGTCACCTGATAAACCAATACTGCTACCTTGTCAGCCAACTCAAATGCCCGAAGTTTTGTGTGATCACGCATTAGAAACCCTCTACCTTCTACCTTCCACCTGAGTAGTTGCAACCAATCAAACTAATAAAACCAATGAAACCAACAAAACTATATAACTATCTTTTTCATAAAAATGCCATATTTTCATACTTCGTTGTGAGCGCAAAACACTCATGCGCGTTTATATAGAAAACCTGCCCGTTTCGATCACTGGAGGATCTTCTACATCAATCACATGCACGATGTCTTTACACATCCCCCTTTTCATTTCCCCGATTACCTCTCTCCTCTTGTTCAGACCTTTTGCAAAGGAAAGCACCTTTGCCATTAGATCATTTATGTGACATGCCTTCATGACAATATGATGTTCCTCACACTCTTGAGCAGTAAGACGTTTTCCTGTGTATTTCATCTCCTCAAACTTATACATAGGGATTGCCTTTTTTGCGATTGCTATCATGCCTGGAAGAAAAGGTATCCCAAGGTCTACTTCAGGAAAACAAAAGAATCCTCTATCAGAACGCATAAACCGAAAATCAAATGTACAGCATAGAATGGCTCCACCAGCAAATGCATGGCCTGTTATGGCAGCAATAGTGGGCATAGGATAAATAAGCAGCCTCTTTAAAAGTCTATTCAGGGTATAGAGAAACTTCTTTGCTGTATCTAGATCATTTTTCTGGACAAAGGGAACAAGCCAGTCAAGGTCAATCCCATTGGAGAAGATCTTTTCATGGGATGATCGCACAACAAGCACATTCGCATCAGTATCATCCTCAATTGTATCTAAAACAGAAAGAAACTCACCCAGAAATGTCAGATTGAATCGGTTTTCCCCGCTATTCATGGTAACAATAGCTACATTTTCATCCAAGGCATATTCTACTAGCGCCATATATGATACCTCCATATCTAAAGGTCTTACTATAACTACTCAGGTGGATAGGCTAAAGGCTGAAGGTTTTTAAGGAAAAGATTTACAAAACCCAATAATAGCATAGCCATTCAAGTATAATACTCTCCAAATACGGCTTTTGCGGCTTTTGCCGCCCAAGGAATATCAGTATCCTTCAGCCCGCCTGCATTACCGATTAGCATTGTTCTCTTATCCTTGCCCTCTACATCGTTAGCCGACAATCCCGTGCCCTGAGGCATGGGCAGGTCCACTATCCTTCAGGCTAATAACCTGAGCAGTTACGTCTTACTAATAAAAAATTAGTCTCATTCAAAAATTACGGCATTAGGTTTTATTTGTAAATATTTAAATTGATGGTTTCGCAAAAAAAAGCTTAAAAAGATGTCATTGCAAGCGAAACGAGAAATCTTTCCAATGCAACATGCTGAATTCACAAGATTTCTCCCTCTGGTCGACCTGCCTGCAGCAGGCAGGAATGACAGGTAGTTTTGGTCGAAATGACTGATTCACCGAGTCTGACTTTTTACGAGACCATCATAATTCAATTGTAAAAGATTCCGACAATTCCGAACTTATTGGTATCCCTTTGATTTTATTGCATTTCATACCCTTTCAAGATAGCAGATTTCATACCTAAGCCTTTAGCAGACCTATCTTCTGTCGAAAAATTTTACAATTTACCCCCGGATATTATGACCACAGTTAAACCTGTCAGGATAATTTGAGGGATATCAATTGGTTATGGCAATGTCAAAATGATGGCATGATGTTTGCTTTGTAGCAGAGACAGAGAACATATAGAAAATAAAAAATAAAAAAATGGAGGTCAAGAAAATGAAAAAGCTTTTAGGATTATGTTTGGGGATTGCTCTTTTAATGGCAATTCCACTAGCGGTTAGTGCAACTACATTCACCATGAACCCATCTCAGTTGCAGGCACTGTACGAGACCTATGAGAATCCTGATTCTGAAGGTACCTTTCTCTCTATGCCTGTCGGTATATTACCAGATGGTGCAAAGTATACTGGTAATGTCCTTACCAATGAGACTGGTTGGGGGCAGATTCAGATAGGTGCAAATTTCTGGGGTATACCATACGGAGGAAGTGCTGGTGATGAAGCCACCAATGTAGCTTTAGGCATGGGAAGTCTGGCAGGATATGATAGTTATGCATTGTCCATTGAAAACGTTAATGAAAACGCGTGGGAGTTTAACCTATACTTCAATGTGGGTTGGACGGATTCGCCTTTTGACGAAACAAACTATTATGTCCAAAATGCCTGGACCACTATTAATAAAGATGAGAAAAAACAAGTGGTTCTGGACTTTACCAGCTGCTATGTCTGGGGTGGAGCTTATAATGGCGACTTGATAGATTTTACAACAGTTGCAGGCGTTAATTGGGATCACATTACAAACATAGGCCTCAATATTGGTGGAAATATGCCACTACCGGGGGTTGACTATACTTATGAAGCAAAGGTCAACCCTATCCCAGTCCCAGCCACATTGCTGCTCCTTGGCAGTGGTTTACTCGGCCTTGCAGGAATCAGAAAAAGATTTAACAAGAAATAAAATTTCTCTTAGCATAAGCTTTTTGATGTGTAAAAAATCCCGACAGTTTTAGCTGTCGGGATTTTTTTGTCCAGGTGACTTCAGGGGTCGGGTCTTAACATTTGACATAAGCATAACAATTCCATAGTTTTTTGAGGAATAAATACTATTTATGTCAAATGTTAAGACCCGACCCCTG
>JAGGYK010000295.1 GCA_021162585.1 Deltaproteobacteria bacterium | reverse complement strand
TGTCTTTAAAATACGTTTCATACTTTTCCGGGTATAAAACTACTGGCAGGATTTGGTCTTTATACACGTATCCCTGTTCTTTTGCAGCCTCTAGCAGCTCCTCGCGAAAATCCGGGTGGGCTATATTTATAAGGGTCAGCGCCCTGTCTCTGATAGACTTGCCGTGTAGATATGCCACTCCATATTCTGTAATCACATAGTGGATATCACCCCTGGTCAATACTACTCCTCCACCCCTTTGCAAGTATGGAACAATCCTGGATTTTTTACCATCATCTGTCTTTGATGGCAGGACTATAATTGATTTCCCCCCCCTTGACATGGCTGCTCCACGTACAAAATCAACCTGGCCCCCAATGCCACTATAGAATAAAAAGCCTAAGGAATCCGCACAGACTTGCCCTGTAAGATCTACAGTAAGGGCAGCGTTAATGGATGTCATCTTATCATTTTTTGCTATGACAGCCGGGTTATTTACATAATGAGCAGGGTGGAACTCAAATAGAGGATTGTTATCAACATAGTCATACAAACGCTTGGTGCCCATGCAAAAACTTGAGATTATCTTACCCGGATGGAGGGTCTTTTTCTTACAGGTTATAACACCAGCCTCAATCAGGTCTATGATCCCTTCTGTAAACACCTCTGTATGAACCCCCAAGTCCCTTTTGTTTATAAGATAGGGAAAGACCGCACTGGGGATCCTACCCACGCCTGTCTGGATGGTAGATCCGTTCTCAATCAGATCAGCAATGTGCTCTGCTATTTTTTTTGCTATGTCCCCGGGAGGGGCTTGCTGGAATTCTAAGATCTGGGTGTTGTTTTCTACAAATGCATCGATCTGGCTTACATGGATAAAGCTATCACCCAGTGTCCTTGGCATATTTGGATTCACCTCTGCTACCACATAATCAGCAAGTTCAGCAGCAGTTTTGGTAATATCAACAGAGACACCAAGGCTTACATATCCACTTTTATCTGGAGGGGAAACTGTTATCAATGCCGCATCGATATGCATTCTACCCCTAAGCATCAATAAAGGTATTTCAGAAAGAAAGACAGGTGTATAGTCAGCTCTTCCCTCATGGATTGCCTTTCTGGTGCTGGCGCCTATAAAGAGCGCATTATGACGGAAGTTGTCATTGAAACGTTCCTCTGTATAGGATGCCTCTCCTATGTCTAAGAAATGGATGATCTCAGTGTCTGCCAGATTGGGTGCAATATCTATAAGCCTTTTAGCAAGGATCTGGGGTTCACCGCAGGCAGAACCAATGAAGATTCGAGATCCTCTTCTTATATTTTTCAGGGCTGTGGTAGCATCAACCAATCTGTCCTGATAGGTTTCTCTCCAGTCCAATATCATAATAAAAAAGGTATAATGATTTTCATTTACAAAGTCAATAGAACCGCCGACTGACCTGGTTCGTAACGTAAGACAGTCGATAGTCGACAGTCCAAAAGACAGTCATCAGTCGACAGTCAAGAGTCGGAGAAGATAGAAGTCTTTTCTCTGTGTGCTTTGTGGTGAGCCATATGGCCCATGAGTGTATCGGCCGCTACATCTTGTGCTAAACAAAAATGAACCAGATAATGCTCGTAACTATTTTTATATAACAACTTTTATATAACAACGGTCAACTGACAACGGACTACGGACATTATCTTTCACATAAAAGACAAACTATAGCTTGCATCTTCAATCTAAACAACAGTACTTCTTGCCATAAGGGCTTTTGGTCGCCTCTTCCAGGGGCCTACTCCCCCTCTTTGCATAGTGTGTCTTTATTGCTGCAAGCACGCTAACACAACGGCCTATCTCTGTGAATACAGGCAGTCCTGAGTCTTCCAACTCTCTTCTAAACACGCCCAGGCCTTTACCTATCCCAACTAACCAGATGACAACAGGTTTGCCCAGCTCGTCTTTTAGGCTAGCCAGCTCTGAAAGATAGCTTTTCTCTAGCCTGTAATTGAATATATGTACGATTAGAGAATCCACATTCTGGTCGTGTAGGAGGGCATCTATTGCCTTTGAATATACCTTTTCAAATCCATTTTGTTCAATGGCTGGCCAGATATCAACAGGGTTTGACGGGTCCATCCATGAAGGGAACACCTCCTTTATAGCATTTATGGTATTTTCAGAGAGTTCAGCAAGGGACAGGCCAAAATCATTTAAGAAATCAGCGGTTATTATACCTCCACTGCCAGAGAATGTAATAATGGCTGTGCCACCATCATTCCTGCTAGCATGGATCTTTGAGAACCCCTTAAGGAAATCCGTCAGTTCGTTAGCATCAAAAACAGTAGTTACCCCAGCCTGCTTAAAGGCAGAACTGATAATAGCATAATCCCCTGCCATGCTGGCAGTATGGCTTATAGCTGCTTTGGCACCATAAGCACTCCTGCCCCCTTTTAATATCACAATGGGCTTATGGGTGGATCTAGCAAGATCTATAAATTTTCTACCATCTACAATGGACTCTACATAGAGACCGATCACATCTGTAGACGGATCATTTATAAGGTATTCTAAAAGGTCTATTTCATTTACATCACACTTATTCCCTATGGAACAGACCTTACTGATTCCCATTCCTCCCCGCTGAAGTATCATCATGAGAAAACCAGCAGATAACAATCCACTCTGAACAATTAAGGACACATCTCCTGGTTCCATAAGATCCTTCCAGTAATCCCCATACATGAAGGAAAAGACATGCCTTGAATGGCTGTCCATAAGACCCATGCAGTTAGGGCCCCAGAGGCGTATGTTATATTTTTTGGCAAGAGCGAGGCACTCTTCTTGGAGCTTACGCCCTTCTTGGCCCACCTCAGCAAACCCTGCTGATTCAATAATAATCCCCTTTACCTTTTTTTGAGCACATTGTTCTATGGTGTCTGGCAAGAATCTTGCCGGGATAAAGTAAATAGCAAGATCAAAGGTTCCAGGTATGGACTTAATATCTGGATAGCACTTAAGGCCCGATATAGAATCATATTTTGGGTTAACAGGATAGACCCTTCCCTTATATCCTATAAGTATGTTATTCAGGATATGGAATCCTCCTTTTAAGGGATTGTCAGTTGCACCGATTACGGTAATACCATCTGGATAAAAGAAAAAATCCATTATTTTTTATATCTCCTTCTCTATAAAATATCCTAGTGTATAAGCTTTCATATTAAGGATAGTAACCCCTAGTATTTAAATGTGTGTTTTAAGATATATTTGATAAGATTGTCAAATACTCTAGGCGCTTAAGGATCTATCTTGTATTTATTGATAATAACATACAGCAATATTCCCCCCTTGAGGGGTTAGGGGGTGTTACCCCTTTATTTTGCAACATCCCCCTGACCCCCTTCAAGAGGGAACATTTTAGCACGGTAGTTACAGGGGACATATTAGCTTTGTTAACACAAGGATGTTAAAATTTCTTGACAATCCCTCCTGATTTCATTAATAACTCATAATTCTTATAAAGGAATGCAGGAGAAGCATTATGTACGCGGTTATGAAGACAGGGGGAAAACAGTATAAGGTAGAAGAAGGAGATAGGCTCCAGATTGAGAAGCTACAAGCAGCCAAAGGTGATGAGGTTGTCTTTGATGATGTCTTTTTCATTGGTGGCGATGAGTATATGTTAGGCACACCAAAGGTAGAAGGTGCTTCTGTCCAGGCTAAAGTATTACGGCAGATGCGGGATAAAAAGATTATTGTATTCAAGATGAAACGAAGAAAAGGTTACAGAAAAAAGCAAGGACACAGGCAATATCTGACAGAGGTATGTATTACAAAGATTAATACAGGTAAGGGGGCTTAGGTATGGCTCACAAGAAGTCAGGTGGAACATCAAGGAATGGCAGGGATACTGCGGGCAAACGTCTTGGTGTAAAGAGATATGGTGGCCAGAGAGTAAGGGCTGGGAATATCATTGTGCGTCAGAGAGGTACTAAGATACATCCTGGCCAAAACGTGGGTTGTGGTAGAGATTATACCCTGTTTGCCCTGACAGATGGTCTAGTAAAGTTTGAAACACTTTATAACAATAAAAAAATGGTAAGAATAATACCTGTTGTTTAATTCATGGACTTTATTGACGAGTCCAGGATATATGCTAAGGCAGGCGATGGTGGCAATGGGTGCCTCTCTTTCAGACGGGAAAAATTTGTACCAAAAGGTGGTCCAGATGGGGGGGACGGTGGTAAAGGCGGCGATGTTATCATTGAGGCAACCCCTGATGTAAAGACCCTTTTAGAACAACGCTATCATCCACATTATAAAGCCAAAAGAGGGCAGCACGGCAAAGGAAAAAATTGTACTGGCAGGTCTGGAGATAATCTGATCATTCATGTGCCTGTTGGTACCATCATAAAAGAAATTCCAAATGGTGATATAATCGCTGATCTTCTAAGACCAGGGGATTCTATTGTAGTTGCCAGAGGTGGTGCGGGAGGCAGAGGTAATGCCAGGTTTGCTACCCCTACTTTACAGGCTCCAAGATATTGTGAGCCAGGCAGCCCTGGTGAGGAAAAGGTATTATCTTTAGAGCTTAAGCTCTTAGCAGATGTGGGATTGGTGGGTTTTCCCAATGCAGGTAAATCCACCCTTGTCTCTAGGGTATCCAGGGCAAGGCCAAAGATAGCTAACTATCCGTTTACCACTACTGTCCCAAATCTTGGTATGGTAGAATGGAAAGGTTCTGATTTTGTCATGGCTGATATCCCGGGGATTATTAAAGGTGCCCACAAGGGTGCTGGCTTAGGCTTAAGATTTTTGCGCCATATAGAAAGAACAGGTATAATTGTATACGTTATAGATACAAGTCCTGAGACAGAAAGAGACCCTGTAGATGAGTTTATGGTCTTAAGAGATGAACTCGGTACATATTCTGAAGCCTTATTGAAGCGGGCTCAAATAGTGGCCCTGAACAAATGTGATATCCCTGAAGCACACCAGAGGGCAAAAGAGGCTATTGCCATAATAACAGACAAGGGGTATCCTTGTTTTATGATATCTGCTCTGGCAGGCAAAGGCATAAATTATCTATTAGATGGGATAGTAAGGGAATTAGTAACTACTCAGGTGGGCAGGCTGAAGGTAGAAGGCTGAAGGTGGAAGGCTTTTAGGGACAAATCATGCATGATCATACAAAACTAGGTATTCAGCTTTTAAATGGCTTGATTCGAGCGTTGCGAGATGGTTGAAATACTTCAGGCTTATTTTCTTCAACCTAAATAGCTGGGTAGTTAAGGGAATTATATGAAGGGCTCATCCAGGAAAGGCCTTAAGAAGTGTAAGCGCATCCTTGTAAAGATAGGCTCCCATGTATTAAATACAGAAAAAGGCCTTAATTACCGTGTAATAGAGAGACTCTGTGATGATCTATCTATACTTAAAGATCAAGGGCTTGAATTTGGGCTTGTATCATCTGGTGCGATAGCAGCAGGGTGGTCCACATTAGGGGTTGCAGCCAAAAACATGAATCTATCTAAAAAACAGGCACTGGCTGCAATAGGTCAGGGTAGGCTTATTCGTGCCTATAATGATGCCTTTGGGCGATATGGGTACAATGTGGCTCAGATACTCATTACAAGGGAGGATCTGGATGACAGGGCCAGATACCTAAATATCAGGAATACATTTACAGCCCTGTTTGAATTAGGGATAGTACCTGTAATCAATGAAAATGACACAGTCTCTGTAGAAGAGATTCAGTTCACTGACAATGATATGCTCTCTGCTATGATAGTTCCTATAATAGAGGCACAGGCCTTGATAATCCTTACTGATACAGATGGGGTCTTCTCTGCAGACCCCAGGGTGGCTCATCAAGCCACAAGGATATCTGAGATAAGAAATCTTACGCATAAACACATTGAACAGGCAAGCGAAGATGCTGGTAAGATGGGTAGAGGTGGTATGGCTTCAAAGCTGCAAGCTGCCCATCATGTATCTTTGCTGGGCCTGCCTACAGTGATTGCATCTGCCTATCACTCACAGGTGGTAAGCTCCATACTTGATGGTCGGGACATAGGCACTATTGTGCTCCCTGGACAAAAGAAGAAGTTAAGCCAGAAGCGGCACTGGATTAGCTTTGTGACAAGACCAAAGGGCAAGATAGCAGTGGATGCAGGGGCTATGAAGATGATTGTAAATGCTGGCAAGAGTTTGCTACCCTCTGGGATAGTCAGGGCAGAGGGAAACTTCAAGGCAGGAGATTCAGTAGAAGTCTTGGATATTAAAGGGAATGTTATTGCAATAGGGCTGTCCAATTTTACTCTACAAGAGGTCCTCCAGATAAAAGGTGCGAAGACAAAAGAGATCCCTAATATCCTGGGTAAAGAAACCAACGAAGAGGTCATACACAGAAATAATATGATATTGAGAAAGGAGATGTTGTGATGGTGGCAGCTGATGTAAAGACTATTGCGCATCAGGCAAGGATCGCATCAAGAGAGATTGCAACTGCCTCAAACGAGACAAAGGCCAATGCCCTTAAAGAGATGGCATCTGCTCTCAGGGAAAATACCACCTTCTTACAGGAGGAAAACAAAAAGGACATTCATGGTGCCAAAGAAAAAGGCTTGCCCAAGGCCATGATAGACAGGCTTACACTTACTGAAAAGGTTATAGAGTCTATGGCAGCAGCCTTGGATGAGATAGCAGATCTGCCTGATCCAGTGGGGAAGATATCTAACATGACAAGACGTCCAAATGGTCTTCTGGTAGGAAGGATGCGTATACCCCTGGGTGTAATAGGCATGATATATGAGTCCAGACCAAATGTTACATCAGATGCAGCAGGACTTTGCATTAAGTCAGGTAATGCAGTTATATTAAGGGGCGGCTCTGAGGCATTTAATTCAAACATGGCCATAGCAAAGATATTAAGGCAGGCATTAGAAGGCTCAGGTATAAACCCAAATGCAATGAGTATTATACCTGTTACAGACAGGAGTGCTGTAATGGAGATGCTGACATTAGAAGATGACATTGATCTTATCATACCAAGAGGAGGAGAGGATCTTATAAGGACTGTGGTTAAAAACTCCAGGATCCCTGTTTTAAAGCACTATAAGGGTGTATGCCATATATTTGTGGACAGGGATGCAGACCTGGATAAGGCATATAAGATATGCTTGAATGCAAAGGTAGGGAGGCCTTCTGTATGTAATGCCATGGAGACTTTGCTTGTAGATGCGGAGATTGCAGATAGATTTTTACCTGAGATGATAAGGCAGTTTAAGGAATGTGACGTTGAGATAAGAGGGTGTGAAAGGGCTGCTAATCTTATCCCGGGGATAAAAAATGCTACTGAGCAGGATTGGTATGAGGAATATCTGGATCTCATACTTGCCATCAAGGTGGTAGATACCATGAAAGAGGCTATAGATCATATAGCCAAGTATGGCTCTAATCATACTGAGGCCATTATCACAGAAAATTATAGCCGTGCCATGGAGTTCTTAAAACTGGTAGATTCATCCACTGTACTGGTAAATGCCAGCACCCGATTCTCTGATGGCGGAGAGTTTGGTCTTGGTGCAGAGGTGGGTATTAGCACATCAAAGATCCATGCTTATGGTCCCATGGGTGTAGAACATCTTACAATAGAAAAATTTATCTGTTTTGGAGATGGCCAGATAAGGCAATGAAGGTAGGTATATTTGGAGGTACATTCAACCCCATTCATTCAGGTCACTTAAGGGCAGCACAGGAGGTAAAAGAGGAGCTACCTCTGGATAAGATAATATTTATACCATCTTATATACCTCCTCACAAAGACCTGGCTGGCGGTGTCCCAGGCCGTAAGAGGCTGGAGATTGTAAAAAAGGCTATAGAATCAAATCCTTGTTTTGGTGTATCAGGATTTGAGATAGAATCAGGTGGGCCTTCCTATTCTATAAAGACAATAAAACATATCAAACAAAGATATTGCACAACCCCTTATTTTATCCTTGGCCAGGATGCATTTAATGAGATATCCACATGGTTTGAGGCAGATAAATTATTTAATTTCTCACACTTTGTAGTTATGACAAGACCAGGTGCATCAAAGATACCTCTAAGTGATATCCTGGGTGATATAGCCACTTCATTTAATCCCACGAAGATGGGTTATATAAACAAAAAGGGCAATGAGATCATATTTGTGGAGGTCACTTCCCTTGATATATCTTCCTCGTATATAAGGGATCTTTGTAAGAAGAGAAAATCTATAAAATATCTGGTTCCAGAGGTAGTAGAGGAATATATACATAAGGAAAGGGTCTACTTATAGATGGATAATATCTGGAATCGATTTGTATCTGCCTTGGAGGAGAAAAAAGCAAGGGATATTGTTGTGCTCGATGTTCATGAGTTATGTTCGTTCACAGACTATCTGATAATATGTACAGGCACATCAGACAGACAGATCAAGGCCTTGGCTGAAAATGTTATAGAAAGGCTGGGCAAGCCTTTTGGAGCAGAAGGGATCGAACTCAGCAGATGGGTGTTATTAGACTATATGGATGTGGTTATACATATCTTCCAGGAGGACTTGAGGGTCTACTATGATCTGGAAGGCATGTGGATGGATGCAAAAAGGTTAGTAGGGTGAGGATGGTATTTTGTTTTTCAGGGAAGACCTTTAAGGGTGCTATTTCAGATATGGTCTCAGATTATAAAAGTAGGATCTCAAGATATGTGCCTGTAGAGATCATAGAGGCAAAGAAGCTAAAGATCCAGAAGAGGTCTGGCCTTCATATTGCCCTTGTCCCAGAAGGAAAGACCACAACATCTGAAGGCCTTTCTGGCCTGATTGAGCACCATCTTATCTCTGGGACAAAAAATATGTTTTTCTATACAGGGGGGCCCTCAGGTTATGATACTCAGATAATAGATGATGCTGATATTAAACTATCTTTATCCACCATGACATTTAATCACCAGTTGATAAGGATAATGCTTTTAGAGCAGGTCTATCGTGCATTTACTATAATAAACTCAGAGCCATAT
>JAGGYK010000245.1 GCA_021162585.1 Deltaproteobacteria bacterium | reverse complement strand
AGCTCGGTCAGCAGCGTGCTTGAACGGACAAGAGGGAAGCTGAAAAGTGATCGCAAATTTAGAAAATGTTTTGAAGAGATAAAAAAATGTTAAGCAAGAGTCAAACGAAGACTTGACCCCTCTCATAACCTTTTCAAGATTGCCGTCATTCTTCTGGAACCATAAAAAGGGGCCTTTGTGTATTGTTCGTCAATAAGGCACATAAGTTCAAAATCATAAGGATCGATAACGGGTTCATAATATATGGATGATCGCGATATACCCAATAACTCTGTCTGTCTTGTTATTGTGATAAGTTCATTTGTCCTGTCAATCAACAACTTCTTCTCCCTATGGGTTAATTCCAGATTTTTTTTAAGCCAGTCAAGTTCAACCTTGAGCTGTCCTATCTGTTTATAGAGTTCTTCAATGAATTTATCTTTATCACGATCTCCGTTGTTTCTCTTTATTGCAAAAAGCTCCTGAGCATTACCGCATATAATATTCTTCCAGTTTCGTATCTGTCCAGGATGCACCTGATACTGGCTTGCAAGCTCAGCAGATGTCCTTTCTTCTCTTAAAGCTTCCAATGCAACCTTTGCCTTAAATGCTGGTGAACGTTTTGTTCTTAACTTCATACATGAACCTCCCTGTTTTTCACCTCAACTGTAACTTAACATATTGTCCAAATTTTGGGGTCCATTATATTTTCCATACTAATACCCTCTTTTTTCATATCGGGTTATTGGTCAGAAAATTCCTGGGTCAATGTATACCAGTGCCACTTTTAGTCTAAATGATCTTCCCTATACCCCATCGACAAAATACTCCACCTGCCAACTACCCTTCCAGCAACAGCCCGTCAAGACCTGACACCATTTCCTCTCCATTTCCTCTCCGAAAGCATAGTTTTGAACTGGGTGTCTTTACCAGGGCAGGAAATGGTAAGATTCTTTGTTGGGTCAGCTTGTCCACAAGGATATATACTCAACTCTAAATACAATGTTTTCCCTGTTCCATCTTTAGATACTTTTGCCATTTGACCCTCCATATTGGAAACATCAGAGTCTATTATTAAAATATCTTATGTAATCTATAACACATTATTCAAGCTAAATATCTTCCTAAATGGCAAGATATCTTCATTAAGAATTATTACACATATTGGCACATTAAATTTTTACCCGTTCATAGCATTCAACAAATGGTCTCTTTTATCCGATAATATAATGGGAAGTTTTTTGAAGGGATCGATATATTATGGAAAGAGATAATTGGAATACCTGGCCATCTACTGGAAATGCAATCAAAGTGAATTGGCCTTATGAGGAGCTAAGAGACCTGCTGTGGAAATTCAAATCTGATCACGTATATTACTATGTTGTTAACACAGTAGAATGCAATGAGGAAACTGGTAAACAGATGTATAACACAGGGTCTGCACCAAATTTCCAGGGTGGTATAATTACTCTATGTACATGCAAGCACGCCATGAGAGCAACAGGCGATTTTCATAATAATGTATGGGTAGCGGGATTAACTGGATTGGAAGTCGCACGCAGATCGGGGACAAAAGACAACAATCTTCTCTTTTACCTTGGGAAGGTAAAGCATGCTTTTCAACACTATGGCGAGCTGATTGAGTATATGAAAAGAGAAAGACCTGGAGCTATTGATGCAAAGAATGCTTCTTATAACATACGTGGCGATCTTTATATCCCCAAGCCAGCCGTGAAAGATTATTTTGACCCAAGGCAATATGATAGTCCCCATAAGAATCATGTCCATAAAGACAACTGGCAAAATGATATAAATTATATTTACCGTAACAATTTGAACAAGCACGCCAAGTACTTGCTATCCGATGAGGAATACAGTTTTGCTTGGAGCAAAAAACTGGTCCAAATGAACAGGGGGTTCGTATTTTCGAGCGGCAAGAAGGCTGCAATAACCGCTGGGTGCAAAAGGGTTTCTCTACAAAATTTTTTGGAGGCACTAGAAGGAGCATGAAGATCATTTTCAGTAAAAAGGGTTTCGACACTCAGAATGGAAAATGGCCAAGCCCTATACTCCCTGATGGGTCGATGTATTCAATCCCAATACCAGCCAGTGAGGGCAACTTCCGTTATGGTCAGCTTGAATATAAGCTGAATGGCTTGACGAGAATAATGAACGACGTAACAGGGAATAGTATCAAATCCGGCAAGAAGGTTTATATTGATTTCGATTATGCGCATACGCATTTTACAGCACACAACGATCCATTCTGGATTGAAGAGCAATATCTGAAGGGATATGTGCTAGGTCCGCTATGGTCAGCACAGGGGCACCTTCGCAATTATAAAGTGGGGAGAGGGGACCTGTTTCTGTTTTATGGTATTTTCCAGGAAGTCGAAGAAGTCGATGGGAAGTGGAGGTATCAGCCTGAAAGCCGAATGCGGTATGTTTTCTTCGGCTGGCTACAGATCGGTGAAATAGTTGACTTGCACGATAGGCAACGAAGATCGGATTTATTACAGCAAGTTCCGGGTATCAAATCCCATCCTCACGTGTACAAAGACTATAAAATCAACAATATGCTCTACATCCCTATGCAGGGAGATCTCATGATAGGAGGGAAATCCACCGGCAAGGATTGCTCTGGAAGATTCAGCTATCATAACAAGCGATGTCTCAGTTCACCCTTTAATAATAACACGTTGAATCCATGGCTATTGCCAAGATGTTTTTCTTCAAAAGAAGCATTTTCAAAAAAAACTGTCATACAGCAGGTTAATGATCAAAGCATAGAAATAACGTTTTTGGCAAAATTCAATCAAGAAGTTGTCTTCGATATTGATAAGCTGAATGATATGGGCAAAGCACAAACGTACGAGTTTCTCTATAACCTCATGGACTGATTGTCCCCTCTTCAAGATAAAATGCTGTCTTCTCGTAATGACAACCTAAAAATGACCCACCGTGATCATTGAAAATTGGCCCACCTGAAATCATTAGATTGCTTCGTCGTCCGCCACAAATATAGGCTGACTCCTCGCAATAACATGCTCAGCTACTTTTTGAGGAAACTAGGGGACATCCAGGCTTCAACACAGTTACCGCCAATTTTCTGAATGCCACGGTGAATTTTAAAGTTCATATTGTGATGTATCTATTGTTATTGAATAAAACTCAACGCCCAATGCTAAAGATAATGCCTTCAAGATAGGCCGTTCGCCCGAAAATGTCATTTCTTCTAATTCTTTGTATGGTCTGCAGTTCTCGTTTTCAGCCACTAAGACAGTTGGAATGACTTTTATTTTATTAACATCAACATTTTCTTGGGGGAAAGATTGTAGCAGGCGATTAATATCAACTACTTTGTAATAAGTAAATATTTCGAGAATCGCCCTTAAAAGGGTTTCATTATTGTTCTCATATTTCAATTCAATTAAATGGAATGTATTTCTTTCTTTATTAAATGAGACCAGGTCGATGTCGCCGGCTTTATCTTTCTGTATGTTTTTTAGTGGAATCTGATAATCCAGAATCTTTCCAAGATTTTCAATTTCAAGGTATGCAAGCCTTTTGGCAAAAATATCTTCACCTCTATTAGATGTCAAATCAATATTAATATTTCTATGGTCAATAATTTTATATGGGTTTTTTCTCGATATAGATCTTATCGAATGTAATAATGTAAGATTGTCTAATAACTCATAGGCCAGCACTTCGGTGTAATATTCTTTTGTGTCTTTCGTTTTGCCAGCCCAGTTGATAAACCCCTCATTATAGAGATTATCGATTGGTGGTGTTTGTAACGATTTATTAATTCTATCTATTGTTTCTTGTTTACTATAAGTTACCATAATATTCCTCCTATGATTTATGTTAATTATTTCCTCGGTTCTTTCGTAAAAAAGGTTGAAAGATGTGGTAATTTATCATTGTCTAGACAAAAATGGAATCCCGGGGTTGAATCGTGAATTTTATCACTAGAGGTACAATAATTCACGATTCAAGATTTGCCATGCGATTAAAACCCAATCCTTCTTTTCCTCCCATGCAGATTTTTTATTTCCGCCTCATCTTCAAAGGCCTGGATAAGTGTGTGGTGGCTTAGCGAATCCTCTAAGTAGAAGGAAAACCTGTCCTTTACGGTCTTGAAGTCACCAGGCGCAAGACCGGTTATCCTCTTCAGCGCCAATAGTGTCTCCTTATCTGCCGGGGCTGAGATTAATGGCGCCAGGAGTTTCCGGTAAAAGGTGACATTCCCCTCAGGCTTGAGAAGGTCAAACCCGATCTTGTGGTTGAACCTTCTTATGGATGCCTCATCAAGCTCTGTTATTCTATTGGTGGTGCAAATCAGGATTCCATTAAACCTCTCCATCTGGGTGAGAAATTCATTGGTAAAGCTGATCTCCCAGGATCGCTGGGCACGGCCACGGCTGAAGAGCATGGAATCAACCTCATCTATGACCAGGATT
>JAGGYK010000092.1 GCA_021162585.1 Deltaproteobacteria bacterium | reverse complement strand
GTGATAAGGGATATTATAGTTATAAGAGATGGCGGGAATAATATTATTAATAAAGAACTTAATGGTATATCTTTTAAGCATGTAACAGCGCACGACATTGATCAGATTCTAGATTGTATTCATGAGATAAGATCTGGAATTGGTGGTAATATAAACTTAAAGTTTGCTTTTAGTGAGCTATTTTTGATGTTAGTCCGAGTGCAGATGCAATAGGGGTCAGTCCTTGACAGAGCGTTGTTCAAAACAGTTTTTACGAAAAATGCCAGAATGCCCCGCCTTTTAAGGCGGGGCTTCACTTCCCGTACATATCCTTAATAAGATCATTAAATCGCTCACCCACGAATTTTCGCTTTAATTTCATTGTTGCAGTCAACTCTGAGTCGTCGGTGGTGAGCTTAATGTCGATGAGTCGAAATTTCTTGATGGTCTCCACCTGAGCCAGGGTTTTATTTACTTTATTCACTTCTTTTTGGATGAGCTCAATAATCTCTTTATTGTGACAGAGACTTTTGTAGGTAGTAAAGGGGATGCGTTGGTCCTGAGCGTATTGCGTGACGTTTTCGTCATCAATCATGATGAGGGCTGTAAGATACTTCTTGCCGTCTCCAATAACCACGGCGTCGTTGATGTAAGGACTGAACTTGAGTTTGTTTTCAATGTACTGTGGAGTAATATTTTTCCCGCCGGCTGTGATAATAATATCCTTCTTGCGATCAGTGATCACAAGATTTCCCTCATCATCAAATTTGCCTACATCTCCGGAATGCAGCCACCCGTCTTTGATATACTCCTTAGTCAGTTCAGGATCTTTATAATATCCTTGAAAGACATTAGGTCCCTTTACCAGGATCTCCCCATCATCAGCGATCTTCACCTTGATGCCTGGTATAGGCTTTCCCACTGTTCCCAATTTAATGTCCTCACCTTGATGAATAGTGGTGGGACCAGTGTCTTCTGTCTGTCCATAGACCTCCCGGAGGGGGATGCCAATAGCGTGGAAAAACTTGAGAATATCCGGGGAAATAGGGGCGCCCCCAGAGAAAACAAAACGTCCTCGCTCCAGGCCCAAAGAGCGCTTAAGATTCCTGAATACCATGAAATAGGCCAAGGCGTATTTGATCCTTAAATACACAGGGGGTTGCCGGTGATCCAATCTATAGATACTGACCTTCTCCCCGGTCTTAACAGCCCAATTGAAGACCTTTTTTTCCAGCCAGGTGGAATCCTGCATACGAAGAATAATATTGGAATAGAACTTTTCCCATATACGGGGTACTGCAAAAAAGATGTGGGGTGAGACCTCCCTTATATCCTCTGGCACTGTCTCCAGATTTTCTGCAAAATTGACAACCTGCCCGTAGGTTAGTGAGGAAAAGGTAGTCATGTTGCGCTCAGCAATGTGACAAAGAGGGAGAAAGGAGAGGATTTCATCAGTTTCATATACGGGGTTGCATTCGCCAAGTGCCTGGTTGGTCCAGATGACATTTTTGTGGGAGAGCATGGCCCCCTTGGGCGGCCCTGTGGTGCCTGATGTGTAAACGATCAAGGCGATATCCTCTGGTTTTACCTGGGGCCATAGATCATCAAACCGATCGGGGTCTTTCTCAGCCTCCCTTTTCCCAAGGGTCATGAAATCGTCAAAACTCATGACCATAGGATCCTTAAAGTTTCTGAGCCCCTCCATATCATAGACGATCACCTTTTTAAGCATGGGTAAGTCTTTTTTGATAAGAAGTACCTTGTCTAGCTGCTCTTCATCCTCTACAAAAAAGACTCGGGATTCCGAATGGTTAAGAATATAAAACACCTCCTCTGCAGAGTTGGTTGTATATATTCCCACTGTGATGGCGCCAATGCATTGGGTGGCTATATCGCAGTAGAGCCACTCCGGATTATTTTCGCTGATAATGGAGACGCACTGGCCCTTTTCTACGCCCATCTTCAGGAGGCCCATGCCTACAGTCCGTACATTATCCCTATATTTTCTCCAGGAGATCTCCTGCCAGATGCCAAGTACCTTTTCGCGCATGGCCACTTTATCTTTAAATCGCTCTACCTGAGCATGAAAAAGTTTGGGTACAGTATCCAGAGATGGATCTGGTTTCACACATTTAGGCATAATCTTACCTCGATCATTTATTATACAATAAAAACTGATGCATTCGTAAAAGTCAAACTCGGCGAATCAGTCATTTCAACCCCTTCGCTTCTGTCATTCTGAGCGAAGCGAGGAATCTTAGTATTTATGCTCAGGGCAGGCTCCGGGAGAAATCTTGTGGCTTCAGCATGTTGCATTGGAAAGATTCCTCGTTTTACTCGAAATGACAAGTTAAAAAGACTTTTTACGAGACTGTCAAAACAGGCAAGGGGAAAAGTCTCTGTCCATTATTGATTGTCTTTTCCCTCTGCCCTATGAGCCACCTTTTATCTTTATTCTTCCTTGATTTTGGAGAATCGCCAATCTCCTATAGGCGTCCAACGGCCATTTTTTACCTTATACATCCTGACAGCAGATCCTCCTGCCCTCCTATTGGGCCCCCAGGTGATTGGTGAGAGTATTCCATTATCAAAATTTCTGAAGGTCTCCAGTGCCTTGATCAGGCCTTCCCGGGTCAGTTTCTTGCCTGCCCTCTTTAGACCCTCCACCAGGGTGACAGCGGCCTGGTATCCATACAGGTTATAGAAATTATCTATATCGCACATCTTGTACTTGGCCATATTCTCTTTAAACTCAATGATTCTGGGAGTAGTTTCGGTGTAGGCGTCATAGACCATGCCAGTACAGTAGAAGCCATTGGTGTAATCGATGGCATCACCACCCAAGTCAATAACCTTTTTGACCATGGATGCTGTGGAGGTGGTGTACGTGGCTTTATACTGCAGGCGCTGGGCCTCCTTCATTATAATAGCCGGCTCCCGAACCAGGGTCCACATCAGTATATGAGTAATTCCAGCATCCTTGCACTTGGCAACCTGGGAGCTGAAATCCACAGACCCTCTTTTGTATGGAAGCTCTAAAGGCTTGAGACCATAGTGCTTACACCCTATGCGCACCCCTCGACGCCAGTCATGACCTGGGGTGTCGTCCTGATAGATGCATGCAATCTTTGGGTCCTTTATGCCCATATCCTCTACGATATACTCCACAGCCAGCTTTCCCTGAGTCGTGTAATGCGGGTCAGCCAGAAACAGATACTTTCTGGGAGGAACCCCCATATCGCGGTTTTGTGTGCCCGGTAAAAGCAGAGGAATCCCTCTAGATTCCAGAAATGGATACATGGCGTTGCACTGGGCTGATCCCAAGACCATAAATATACAAAATACCTTATCCTTGGTGACCAGTTTTTTACAGGCCTGTACAGAGCGGGGGGACTGGTATCCGTCGTCCTCAAGGATGTATGTGATCTTACGCCCATAAATACCGCCTTTGTCATTGATGTATTTAAAGTAGAGTTTAGCCCCGTCACTAACCCCCTTGCCCATAAAAGCAATGGGCCCCGAGAGATCTACAATGCCGCCGATCTTGATCTCTTTTTTGGAAACGCCTACTTCTGCCCAGCCCACTGTGGTAAAGACAAACAAAAGGGCTAAGGCCATAACAACCGATTTCCATACCTTTGTGTTTCCCATCTTCCCACCTCCTTTGTTAAAATTATTTAGTTATTAATCTTTCGTTATCAGTGATCAATAGCTGGCCACTGACAACTACCCTTACCTCCACTGTTTCTTTTTCTTCCATCTCCTTGTACCACGGATGCCCTCTTCCCGTATACCCAGATAAAATTCCTTAACATCCTCATTTTCTCTCAGCCTCTCAGTGGTATCATCCATGACCATGCGGCCTACCTCAAGAATATAGCCATGCTGGGCCACAGCAAGGGCCATTCTGGCATTCTGCTCAACTAAAAGTATGGTGGTCTTTTCTTGCTCATTAATACGTTTGATAATGTCAAAGATGTTTTTGACCAGAAAAGGTGCCAGCCCCAGGGAAGGTTCATCCAGCAGTAATAGTTTGGGTCTAGACATGAAGGCCCTCCCAATGACCAGCATCTGTTGCTCTCCCCCGCTCAAGGTATATGAAAGCTGTTTCTTCCTCTCCTGTAATACTGGAAAATAATTATAAACCCTTTTTAGATCATCTGCAACCCCCTGGGAGTCCTTACGGATGAAAGCCCCCATCATCAGGTTTTTATGAACAGTAAGATCGGGAAAAACCTCTCTCCCCTCGGGCACGTGTGATATCCCCATCTTGACAATCACTTCCGGCTCTAAGCCCTGGATCTCTTTCCCTTCAAAAAGCACCTTTCCCTTTTCAGGCTCAATAAGGCCGGAAATGGTTCTTAAGATTGTGGTCTTTCCAGCCCCATTGGCCCCTAAGATGGTGACAATGGAACCTTCTTCGATATTAAATGAAATCCCCTTTGCCACGTTGACTGGGCCGTAAGAGACTTCTACATTTTTCACTTCCAGTAAAGCCATACTATCCCTCTTCCCCCAGATAGGCCTTGACCACAGCAGGGTCTTTGACGACCTCTTTTGGTTTCCCTTGGGCCAGCACCCGTCCGTAATCAACAGCAGTTATGGTATCGCATATATCCACAACCAGCCTCATATCATGCTCCACCAGGAGGATGGTAATACCAAAATCCTCTATGATATCCTCGATCCAGAAGGCCAGATCCTGGGTCTCTTCCACATTGAGACCTGATGAAGGTTCATCTAAAAGCAGGAGTTCTGGTTCCATAGTCAGAGCCCTTCCTAATTCCACATTTTTCTGAACTCCATAAGGAACATTATTGATAGGCATGTTACGGTAGGCCTGGAGATCCAGAAAGTCAATAATTTCTTCCACCTTTTCTCTGGACTCTAATTCCTGTTTTTGAGCCTTCCCCCAAAATAAGGCATCAGAAAAGATGCTAGTTTGTCTTTTGGAATGGCGGCCAAGAAGCATATTATCCATTACTGTCATGTTCTTAAAAAGCTCAATATTCTGAAATGTCCTGGCGATCCCTTTTGAGACCACTTGATATGGCTTGAGGCGTGAGATGTCCTTTCCTTTGAAGATCACCTTACCATGATCAGCCTTGTAGATTCTGCTGATACAATTAAAAAGGGTGGTCTTCCCGGCACCATTAGGCCCGATAATACCATGGACACTTTTATGTTTCACTTCAAGATTGACCATATCCAGCGCTTGTACACCCCCAAAATGGATAGAGAGGTCCTTTACTTGAAAATATTTTTCTTCCATCATCTTCTTAGTGACCAATCCCTTCTCTGGTACATCTTGTCGACCTTTTAGTTTTGCCATAGTTATCACTGCTTCTCTGTCCGGTAAAACTTTCTTACCCTCCTGAAGGTATCCTTTTTATAGATAGGGAAGTGTTCAAAATAGAATTTTATCTTGAGCCAGCGCCCGTAAAGACCGAGCGGTTCAAAACGAATAAATAGTACTAGAATCAGCCCATAAACCGCGGCCTGGAGGCCTGCCTGTTCTGCAATAATACTTGGAAGATAATCTTTGCTTAGACTAATGATTTCCGGAAGAAATGTTATGAAGATAGCACCGAATACAGCGCCGTGGACCGAACCCAGGCCCCCTACCAGGATCATTACCAGAAAACTGATGGAGACCATGAAATCAAAGTTTTCCGGGCCAATAAAGAGCATGAAGTGAGCGAAAAGAGAGCCAGCAATACCAGCATAGAATGCGCTGATACCAAAGGCAGCAGTCTTGTATATGGCCAGATTGATACCCATAGACTCAGCTGCAACCTCGCTGTCTCTAATAGCAATAAAGGCCCTGCCCGTAGGTGTGCGCAGGATATTTTTAAGAATAATAGTCATAAGAAGGACTGTAAAAAAGATCAGATAATAATAGCTCTCATCTGTGGTGAAATTAAATGGACCTAAGGCAGGCCGAACCACATTGATGCCATTAACACCATTGGTGACACCCTCCCACTGGATGATGATCTCCTCCACAATGAATGCAAAGCCCATGGTGGCTATAGCCAGGTAAAGCCCCTTCAGCCTCAAGGCCGGAAGTCCAATAAGTATGCCCACTAACGCAGCGAGTACACCTGCAGCCGGTAAGGCCAGCCAGAAGGAGATCCCAAATTTTCCGGTTAAAATGGCGGATGTATAGGCACCAATGGCAAAAAAAGCGGCATGACCCAGAGAGATCTGTCCTGTATATCCGGTTAAAAGGTTTAGACCTAATGCTACAATCACGTATATACCAATGAGATTCATAAGCGAGACCCAATAGGTGCCTACCACTAAAGGGGCTAGCAGAAATCCTGTAATGAGAAGCAGGTACCAGACAAGAGTGCTCTTAAATTTAAACAGCCGGATATCCTGCATATAATTCCGTCGCATGATAAAGCGCATTGTTTAAACCCTCTTTTTATCCTGAATACCGAATATGCCTTCCGGTCGAATCATCAAGACAGCAATCAGGATGATCCAGGCAAAGATGTCCTTAAAGCCAGCTGGCAGATATACACCGGCAAGGGTCTCTGAGACCCCGATAATAATGCCGCCAACAATAGCACCAGGGATGCTACCAAAGCCTCCCAGCACAGCTGCTGGGAAGGCCCTAAGACCAATAAATCCCATATTATAGTTCAAAAATTGGATAGGGGTTAAAAGTATACCTCCCACTGCTGCAACTACGGCGCTTATAGCCCAGATGCGTGAAAATACACCTTTTACTCCGATACCCATAAGAAAAGCAGCCAGTTGATTTTGAGATGTGGCCTCCATAGAGATTCCCATTTTTGTTCGGCTAAAAAAGAGATAAAGGGCTGCTATCAGAATCAGGGTGATCCCAATGATCCAGAGATGAACAGATGAAAGTGCCAGAGATGCAATCCGCACCGGGTGGTCAGTAATACCTGCCTGGAATTGGTAGGTATCATAGCCCCAGATCATGCCGGCTACACTTCGAATGAGGATACCCAAACCTATAGTCACCATTACCATAGCAAAGGCAGGCTCGCCCACCAGAGGCCTAAGCACTAAACGCTCAAGCACCATCCCGAAAAAGGCCATAAAGGCCAGGGTGATTACAAGGGCCACAAGAAAGGGAATCTGGAGATAATTTATACAGGTAAAGGCTATAAAGGCACCAACCATCATGAGATCACCCTGGGCAAAATTAATGACTTCAGTAGCCTTGTATATGAGGATAAAACCTATAGCCACTATGGCGTAGATAGAACCCATGGCCAATCCGCTTACAACCTGTTGCCAAAACATAACCTCTTATCCCTATCCTTTCGCTATCAAAGCCCAAAGCCGCGGCCTTCTTCTGGCCAATACCTTGACGGTAATATTGATGAGTAAATTTATCTTGGATATAACTAAATTCTCCATAAAACCTCGCTACTATAAAACGTGACTGACTAATCAATCGTATTGGTAAAATAAAAACATACCTTTGTCAAGAAGAAATTCCAAATGTATACGCTTAAGTCTATACTTATACTTAATTTCTTGACAAGGCTGACAGCTTTCTTTATCTTCATGAATTGTTATGATAAGCATTCAGCGGTCAGCTAACAGCCCTCGGCAAATTAAAGGAAAAAGACCAGTTATCTAAAAATCACTGCGTCTTAAAGGTTTTGGTTTTGCATTAGAGGCGGAGTGGCTGATAAGC
>JAGGYK010000143.1 GCA_021162585.1 Deltaproteobacteria bacterium | reverse complement strand
TTTTAGTGGATGTCCCATCATAACTCTTCGAAATGACTGTTTCGACGGTAGTCCAGGTGTTTCAATCCTTGTTTTAGTGGATGTCCCATCATAACTATATATCTTAAGGGCTCGATGTTCTCTGCCACCAGTTTCAATCCTTGTTTTAGTGGATGTCCCATCATAACGCATTTTTGAAGTTACCGTCTTGATGTCTGTCCAGGGTTTCAATCCTTGTTTTAGTGGATGTCCCATCATAACGGCTTGATATGGATACCGCCGATGAAGTTAAGGTAAGTTTCAATCCTTGTTTTAGTGGATGTCCCATCATAACTCACTATTCCATCGTTTCCCTGTCCCATTATTAAAGTTTCAATCCTTGTTTTAGTGGATGTCCCATCATAACTCATCTCTTATTACTCTTACCCTTATATCAGGGACGTTTCAATCCTTGTTTTAGTGGATGTCCCATCATAACAGTAATTTCTGTAAATGTCATTTAAAACCACGTAGTTATGCTTTTTTTCATGGGCCTTTATTCGGGCCGTATGTGTGATTTTAGTGCCAAAAAATACCATTTTATCACCTGCCAGAGTAAAGATAACTTATTAATCTCCTTTCTTTTTTTTGCTTAAATCACCTTTTCGCAAATATTTCTGTAGCAGCAATCGCTACACCTTGCCTTGTATTTCGTTGGTTTAGGATATACACCTTTTTGCACAACATGTAAAAGATCATTTATGATTTTATCCAATTCACAATACATCTGCCTGGTTATAGACACATCTACCAACTTGTTCCGACTCCGCGTATAAACAATATACCCCTTATTAACAGGAACCTGAAAATGCTCATTGATCAATTGACCATAAAATGTCAACTGGTACTTGTGGTTCTTAAAGGTACGATCCTTATACTCCGCATACTTGTAATCAAGAGGAGCGGCACTGCCATCATCCAAAAATAGTATCTCGTCTACAATGCCCCGAATGCCACGACTTGAGGAAAGATAGACAGACATCTTTCTTTCCACAACCCCAAGCTTCTTCCTCAAATACTGTGGATTCACCAGTATTTTATCCTCATGAACAGTCCGCCCCTTTTGAACCTTGAACCGTTTCTCTTCGTGCTGAGGGATATCCAGATAATTTTGGAAATAAGTAAACCGCGGACAAAACAGATATTCAAGAATATCCGATGCAGTGATGGAAAATCCACCGCTGTCACTTTCTATTTCATGAGTTTCATCTTCTTCTAAAGAGTTTGCAGCTATGATGTCCTGGCTCTCAGACATTATTTTGTCCCTGTCTCCTCAATTCAAAACTCATAACTTCCCCAGATGGTCTGCCTCTTTTAGCAGGTCCAACAAATTTTGCATGACGTCTCTCACGCCCGGTTAATCCAACGACTCTCCCAATAATTTTTCAACTGGCAAACATCAAGGCACGTGTGGCTTGCAAAACTGCATTATAGGCCATGCTGAAAGCCCAATCCTGATCATTGGCTATCATTGCCCTTGCCGCTTTTATATCCTTTTTAGCAAGTTCAATCCTGCTCTTTACCTGGGCTGGGGATGCATTAAACTGCTTTATTAAGCCCTTACTCAATAAGTCTTCGTAGTTCATCCTCATCTCCTACCAACATGATCCTGGGACTGTTCATGACCTCTGTAATAAAAGGGTCATTATCCTTGAATCGCTTTATTGTCTCTGGAAGAGTATAAGGCGATGGATTTATATCCCGCGAGAGAAGCCCTTCAGGTTTCCTTATCAGTTTTAATAAGTTCTCGAGAGGAATTTTTCCTAAGACCATCAAGCCAATATCGCTGTTTTCACTTTCTCTCCCTGATGCAATAGAACCGTATATAAAAGCAAATTCTATATCCGCTTCCTCCGACAGTACCTTCTTAAGGACAGCAGCAGCACCCCTCGTTTTCAGGAAAACAGACCTCAGCTCTTCATATAGCAAGAACTCCTTATCCAGAGCAAAATATTTCAGATTGCCCTTCTTCCGGCTTGACAATAGCCCTATTTCTTCGAGATTTCGCAGCTCTCGGCTAATATTTTTATAGTCTTCACCAGTTATCCTTTCTATCTCCCTGACATACAAATCTTTATCAGGGTGCAGAAAGAAAGAACTGAGAATTTCAACCCTTACTCTGGAAGAAAAGAGTCTCTGCAACATGCTAGCTCCAATGATGGCTATTTTACATCAATTGATGGCAATAGTACATCACTATTTTTAAATGTCAATACCTCGCCCTTTAACTCCCTAACTCTATTCAGACGCTCAATTCTATTCCATATTTTATGATCTCTGCTGCCAATGGGTTTTCTTCAGTAAAATCTTCCGGTCTGAAAGGCATTGGTTCAATACGCAAGTCTATATCTAATCTATAACGGCAAATCTTAAGGGCGTCATCAAAACGAATGCCAGTAAAATCTTTGGATATAACTGCAATATCAATATCACTATCTTTACGAATAGTTCCTCTGGCATATGAGCCATAAAGATAGGCCTTTTGCAGATCAATACCTGCTTTCTTTAAGGCGCTGAGATATTTTGTGACGATTGTTAAGACTTCAGTATGCTCATCAGCCAATTGAAACACTCCTTTATCTTTTTGACAGATGACCTGGTAAATTCAGGGGTGCATTTCTTGTAAAATGTAAACCGGTAATCTGGATACCTTACTTCAATATTAAAACGATTTACCTCTTCAAAAAACAAAATCTGTTTCTGATCTAAATCTAACTCAGATTCTTTTGCTAGTTTATTTAGATCATGGGTAAAAGGGGGACTGGTCTTGTTGATTTTTACATATAACCCTTTCAATAATTTTTCCAGACATAGATGTCCAAAAAAGAGAGAATAATCGTAGTGCCCGGCTCTTAAAAGGGAGTCCATTACCTTCAGATCATTTTCTGCTGTTTTCAACCAATAATCTGCTACTTGCTTTATTTTCTCCGGATCTTTCAACTCGAAATAGCCTCCTCAACTTTAGACAAATATACTACCTATTAGCTGTAACTCTGAAACAGGCCTTTAATCCTGCCTTTATGCCTTTTTGTGCCCTTAGAAGGACTTAATAATCTCATTTAAAAACCCATCTCTTTTCATAGTAAGCTATGATATCTTTAAGGTTTTGGCATCATCTGTTCTCTCAGGAAAAAATTTTGCCTTCAGGTATACTTCAACCTTTTCAAATCTCTTTATTGCCCCCCAACTCTTAATCCATAACCCAAAACTCATAACTCTAAACTCCCTAACTCTTTAACTCTCAACCCTTTTTATTGTCCCAAACCCCCTTGACACCGATTTTCCGATTCCCCAGTAGTCGGGTATCTCGAAGTTGACGGAGAAGGCGCCGAGGAAACCGAGCATGGGGGTACCCTTTAGTGATGTCTTCGCTTCTCTCATCTTAATAATATTAGCCTCAATAGGAGCAGGAACCGTGTAGCCCAAACTTTTGGACATGGAAATAATATTGCCGATAAGTATCTTTTCTAATAGCTTTTTCCTTTTTGCCCAAGTTCCAAATCGCTGGTATTTTTGATAGTTGGATTCATTAAGGGCAAGCCATGTGGATAAAAATTGATAATCAATCCGCCTTTTTTGAACGCCAACATATGCCTCTCTTATTTCCAAGGTTTTCTCAAATATCTCGTATTCTTTATCACCTATCTGAAACCTCAATAGAGTCTCAAAGATTGGCATTATTGAACTAATCCCTTCCTGGATGGCCAAAAGAACTGGCAGACCGTCAATAACTTTGTATTGAACCCGTGGGTACTGATAGATAAAGCCACCATCTTCTTTATGATTGTGCAGGTTGGTATCTTCTTCAAAGATCTTACCAATATACCCTCTTATTT
>JAGGYK010000151.1 GCA_021162585.1 Deltaproteobacteria bacterium | reverse complement strand
GTATATATTACATAAAAGGAGGCGATATGATTAAAAGAATTATCTTAATACTATCAGTAATCTTGCTATTTCCCGGGATTTGTCTGGCCTCAGGCTATGTGCTTGCCACATATGGCACAGGCGGAGATGAGATAGATGGGCCTAGTTTGGGCATAGAATTAGGAGGCATCTTCCTCTCAGATCTTCACCCTACAGGGGGTGCCTTTTCCTTTGGTTTAGGGATAAGTGTAGGGGATAGTGATGAAGATCCGCCCTCTATAGCAAAGCTGCCGTTAGGTAGTCCTGTTACAGGCCTTATAGATTACAATGATGGCAATGAGCAGGAGGTGTATCTTTCTTTTGGTGCAGAGATGACACCTGCATTATTTGGCGTAGCCGGCATTGGGTATACTAGCCAGAAGATAGTAACCATTGGCCTCACTGATGGGACATTATATGAAGTGGATGATGAAACAGATAATAATATCTCTGGTATGCTCCAGATACGCTATGCATGGGAAGGGTTTACACTTGGGATTGGCTATCACTCAAGGCGTGGAGCAATAGCAAGCCTTGGCATTGCATTCTAGTATAATTTAAAAAAGGAGATAATATCACATGAGAAAAAGCACATATATCCTAGGCGTATGGCTTATGGCATTCTTCTTTTTATCTTCCATTCCTGCCTATGCAGCAAAACCTACTATAGCAGTACCGAGATTTACTATATGGAAGATAAAACATAAGGGGAAAGTAACTCAGCATTCATATGTTACTGCCTCACCCTATGGTGTAAGCGAATACAGACTTACAGAAATCGAGAATAGAGAGGATGTATTAAAAGAGATTGAATTGCCTGCACTCACTGATGTATTTGTCCGCCATCTGGTGGAAAGTGGAAAGTTTAGTGTAGTAGAGAGGGCAAAGGTGGACAAGATCCTTGGTGAGATAGAAATGGGTGAAAAGGGTCTTATCGATAAACAAAAGATTATCAATAAAGGCAAATTATTAGGTGCAGACTATCTTGCTATCGCCTCCCTGATCTATGCTGATGCCGGGGTGGGTTATAAACCTGTACCATATACTGAGCGTTTCTTCAGGATAGAAAAAGGAATCATTAAGGTAGATATAAGGGTCATGAAGACATCTACGGGTGAGATTATAACTGCCCAGCTGGGTGAGGGGATTATAGAAAATAAGGTAATGGTTCCTTCCCGGAGATTTCTTCCCCTTTCTACATCGTTTTACCATGATTTACAGGAAGCCCTGGCTCAAGACTTAGCAACAAAGGTAGTAGATGCCTTTTATCCGTTTAGTGTAGTGCTGGTTAAAGAAAGGACCATTACTGCAAATAGAGGAAAAAACTTTAACATACCAACTGGGGCTGTCTATGACATAATACGAAGGGGAGAGTCAATAAAAGACCCTGATACAGGTGAGATCCTTGGCTATGATGAAGAGAAGGTAGGGGCGGTCAAGATTATAGATGTTAGACAAAAGCTGTGTTTAGCTGAAGTAATTGAAGGCTCTGGTATAGTGGTAGGAGATATATTGCGGCCTGTAAAAGATTGAGGTAGCTAGGTAATGAGATTATACCTTCTGATTATAAATATGCTTGCTATCTCTTTTATTGTTATAACCACAGGATGCGCTTCTCTGCAGAACTATACCAAGAAGACAGCACCAGTTAGGAATTATGTTGCATTGGGGGCATATGAAAAGGCCATTACGTCATTTCCCCAAGAGCCTAAGGGGTCAAATAAGGTCCTTACACATATGGAAAGGGGTACTATCCTTCAAGGCATGGGCCAATTTGAGGCCAGCGCAAAAGAATTTGAATCAGCAGCAAGAGAGATAGCTACCTTTGAGGCCAGGGCTGTAATCTCTGCATCAAAAAGTACAACGCAGATAGGTTCTTTGCTCATAAACGAGCAGATCCAGCCTTATGAAGGCAAAGACTTCGAAAAGATACTCATTCATGCATTTGATGCCATAAATTATCTTATGATGGGTGATACAGAAGGGGCCAGGGTAGAGATTAGAAATGCATACAGGAGGCAAAAAGAGCTTTATGAAAAACACTATAAGGCTATCCAGAAGGCAGAAAAGAAAGCCAAAGGGGCAGGTTGGAGGCATTCATTTATTAAAGCAGATGCAGGGCGCCTTAAAAATTTAGAAGATAAGGCAGCATCAATCCATAGTGTGTATCAAAATGCCTTTGCCTACTATATATCATCCCTTGTCTATGAGTTAACAGGAGAGACTGATGATGCCTACATTGACCTGAAACATGCAATAAAGGCAGCCCCGGATTCCATCCCTATTCAAAAAGATCTTATTCGTCTGAGCAAAGAGCTTCATTACTGGGATGATCTTGAACTCTGGGAAAAAAGATTTGACAATCTAAATATAGAATGTAGAGATGGTATAGATGTATTTGTAGTACTTGGAGTGGGACTGGCCCCTGTCAAAGAGGAGGTAAAATTTCCCATACCGACTACTAAAGGAGGTATAGCGTTTGCCGCACTACCTGTTTATAGATTTGAACCTGCAACTACACTAGCTGGTATGGTAGGTTATAACAGTACCTGTATCAAAACATCAAGGGTATTAGCTGTAGATGCCACAGCAGCAAGAAATCTCCTGGACGAATTTCCTATACTCTTTGCAAAGCAGGTAGCACGCACATCCTTAAAGGCAGCAGCTACAAATAGGATGAAAAAAGAGTTTGGTGGTTTAGGATCTCTGGCTGGAAGCGTATATTCAGCAGTAACTGAACAGGCTGATTTAAGGACATGGTCTACCCTGCCAAAAGAAATCCAGGTGGCAAGGCTTTTCATACCCAAACAAACAAGAGAACTAACAATCAGGACAATACCTGCTGGAGTTACTCGAAAGATAGAGATCCCGGATAATACAAAACATGTGATAGTCTTTGGCAGGGCTACAGATTCTAGCCTTGTCATTCACACAAAAATATTTTAAATAGGAGGTTTAGATATGTTTAAGATAAAATATTTTCTGGTATCAGTTATTGCGCTCTCGTTTGTAATAGCAGGTTGTGCAACAACTGCACCAAACATACTCACGGTTCAAGCAGGCCCAGGTGGGCTAAGTTCTAAGAAGATAGAGGTAAACAGCTCTAGTCTGGCCAGAAAGCTTGACTTTGGTGAAGTGAGCATTAGAGACATTGGTGCAGGTAGCGGATCAGAGGCTCAGGTAATAATACAAAACAAGCGTAAGAAGGATGTAAACTTCGAATACAGGTTTATATGGTATGATGCAACTGGGTTTGAGGTGTCTACATCTACAGCATGGATTCCTGCAACACTTGCAGCGAAAGAGGCCAGGGGTTTTAAATCCAGCGCACCCAACCCCAATGCTGTAAGTTTTAAACTCATGATAAGAAAACCGCATCCTTTAACTGATATGGGTACATAATAAAATCTTCAAGGAGGATATGTTTATGAAAAAGATCTTTATATTTATAGCCTTTGGTGCGTTATTAACTCTCTTAAGTGGATGCGCAACAACCCCTAGTGTGAGTTATGGGAGTGCAGAACAGGTAGAGACCATAACCACTGAATTCGGGTCTACTGATCTTCAGATGATAGCAGAAAAGATGGTAAATTCACTTTTAGCAACACCAATATTACAGTCTGGTAAACGTCCGGTTATCTATGTGCACAGGGTCAAAAACAAGACAGATGAGCATATAGATACTAAATCCATTACAGACAAGGTAAAGGTAACATTACTCAAATCCGGGAGGGTAAGGTTTTCTGCAGTCAGCGAAGTCAATGAAGAAATGATAAAACAACTAGAATACCAGACAAGCTCTGGCATAGTAGATCCTAATACAGCAAAGACATTTGGCCATCAGGTAGGGTCAGATTACTTCCTGTATGGGGAGATTACCTCTATCAAGAAGAGGGCCGGTAGGGTACAGGACGTGTATTTCAAAATGACCATGAACCTGGTAAATGTCGAGTCAGGCCTCATTGAATGGGCTGATGAAAAAGAGATAAGAAAACAGGCCAAAAAGCCGCTTCTTGGCCCGTAAGAATAGAAGCGGTCAGGCCTTGATATTTTTCTTTAATTATCTGATTTAACTGTGCGTCATGCTTTAAAATGTCAAATATCAAGGCTTGGTCCCATTAAAGGAGGTTTATATGAGCGATACACTTGGTGATTTGGGAAGTAGATCTCTATTTAAACTCTTAAGAGATCTTTTTAGACGTGTGATAAGGCTTATCACATTAGAGCAAGATTTCATAAAACAAGAGACTACTAAACAGCTTAAATCAAGCGCACCATGGCTAGTTATTGCAGCAATAGGATTAATCTTGCTCTCTTTAGGGGGCATTTGCCTGTTGGTAACCATTATCCTTTTATTGAATACATGGTTTACGCCATGGGCATCTGCATTAATTGTAACTGTTGTTTTGCTGGTAGTGGGATTAATATTTGGCCTTATTAGTGCCGGGCATATAAAAAAGGGTCTTGATCAGACAAAGGCCACATTTAATAGTGTGGGAGAGGATATAACATGGCTGAGAGAGAAATAAAAAAAGAGATTGATACCCTAAAAGAAGAGCTAGGTGATATAAGGAAAGAACTCAGGGCAAGGATCAATACATTAAAAGAGAACATATTGACAGGGGTCAAGTTTATTGGAATTGGACTAGCATCAATAATCGGACTTCGATTTGTTTCAAAACCTGGTAAAATCCTTATGAGCTTTCTATGGAAGCATAAGATTATCTGTATCCTATTGTCAGTAATACCTGTAGGTTATTATATATTTGCTAAATCGCAAGAATGATTTTTTATAGGGGTCGGGTCTTAACATTTGACATTCCAGGACATAGTATACAATTAAATCAAATGGTTAAAGAAATGTCAAATGTTAAGACCCGACCCCTCCTGCATGAGAGGTAAGCCATGGCCGAAACAAAGAGAATATATCTGGATCACGCAGCTACCACACCTATTCATCCTGATGTACTGGAGGTTATGCTTCCTTACTATCAGGAGTCCTTTGGTAACCCTAGTAGCCTTCACACCTTAGGTCGTAAGGCAAAAAAGGCCATTGATGAAGCAAGAGCTAGAGTTGCCTCGCTTATTGGGGCTGACCCTTCTGAGATAGTCTTTACCAGTGGTGGGACTGAGGCAGATAACCTCGCCATAAGAGGGGTAGCATATGCCCTCGAGCCAAAGGGGAGACACATCATTACCTCGGCCATTGAGCACCATGCAGTATTGAATACCTGTAAGTATTTGGAACAAAGAGGTTTTAGGGTCAGTTATCTGCCAGTAGACAACTATGGCCTGGTAGATCCTGATGATGTGAAAAAGGCCATAACCCCTGAGACCATCCTTATAACAATCATGCACGCCAATAATGAGGTGGGTACCATTGAGCCTATTACGGAAATCGGGCTGATTGCTAAAGAAAAAGGCATTCCATTTCACAGTGATGCAGTACAGACAGTGGGAAAGATCCCTGTAGATGTAGATAGTCTCAATGTAGATTTGCTTTCTATATCATCTCATAAGATATACGGGCCTAAAGGCATTGGCACACTCTACATTAGAAAGGGGATGGATATAGTCCCTCTTATCTATGGGGGAGAGCATGAGCGGAGTCTAAGGGCTGGCACAGAAAATGTCCCGGGCATTGTGGGCCTGGGCAAGGCCTGTGAGATTGCTTTAAGGGATTTAGAGGTTCAGAGGGATCATCTAAATGACTTGCGTGATAGATTACAGACACAGATTATAGAAAGTATACCTCATATCCATGTAAACGGACACCCTTTAAAAAGACTGCCTCATATCTTGAATATCTCCTTTGAATCTATTGAGGGAGAGGCAATAATTGCTAACCTTGACATAAAGGGGGTTGCTGCCTCTGCTGGTGCTGCCTGCGCCTCCGGGGATATAGAGCCCTCGCATGTGCTTTCAGCCATGAGGGTATCTCCGGATATGGCTATAGGCACAGTAAGATTTTCTCTAGGGAGAGAAAATGCCAAAGAGGATATAGACTATACCACAGCTATACTGGAAGAGGGCGTGAGAAAATTACGGAGTATGTGCCCATTGGCAGATAACACAAATTTGAAAAGGCAATGTATAATCACCTTCTCTGACCCGCAGTATGCTGTTCTTTCTGAGAAGGCCTTAGATGAAAAAGGCCTAAAATTTGCTTTAACCTCTCTACCCCACCAAACAGACCGATCTAGCAATTGCAACGTGGCCCTGCTATTTATGTGTGAAAACGAAAAAGAGATAGTCTCTTTGTTAGAAAAACAGGGTATAGAGATAGAAGATATCCACCGGTTGGAAGGCCCTATCAGAGCCATCCGCCTGGGCGGACTAAAACAAAAAGAGGCGGAGTTCTGGTCACAGAGATAAATAAGCTCCCATATTCTAGCAGGCACATTCGCCAAAGGCGGAAAGACAGTCGTCAGTCAACAGTCGATAGTCGGAAAAGACTGGAGAGACCATTTTCTTGAACAGTCTCCTCTTAGATGTATTAGCAAAAAACGCTTGAAGGAATATCTCAAGAGCCCCTCATCCCTATTGCCATATGACACAAATCGAGGCAGACATCATCTAGAAATAACACTATTTACTATTCACTTTTTCATATCTTTGTCTGTCCATAGACAAGACATTTCTTATCTCCTTCCAGAAATCGGAAATGCCCTGGCCTGATACAGAAGAGCACAATAAAGGAGATAGGCCGCAGGCCTTCTGGATCTGTAAACCTCCCTTTTGTCTCTGGGATATACCTATCTTGTCAATCTTTGTTGCTGCCACAACACATCTTATATGCGCATCCTCGAGCATTCTAAGGATTGCTATTTCCTCTTCCTCCATACCTCTCCTTATATCTACAAGTATAATTGCCAGCCTCAAATCTCTATTACTGGTGAAATACCTTTCTACAATATAGTGCCAATTCTTTTTCATGGCCCTAGACACCTTTGAATAACCATATCCCGGAAGATCTACCATATAGATAGATGGTAGCCCTATAAAATCTATTTGGAAAAAATTTACATTTCTTGTCTTACCAGGAGATTTGCTGGTCTTTACTAAATTTTTTCTGTGAAGCAAGGCATTTATCAAAGAGGACTTCCCTACATTGGACCTGCCTATAAATGCAACTTCTGGCAGGATCTTCAAGTTGTTATAAATAGTGCCCACATACTTGGCATCTCTTATCTTTATATTCATAAACTCCTAAGATATTTACCTACCCTATTTATCCCGGTTATTATATTTTCCTCAGAATTCGCATATGAGAACCTGATATATCCTTCAGCACTAGGGCCAAAATCTATTCCAGGGGTTACCCCGACCCCGGTATTTTTTAAGATATCAAAGGCCAGTTTATAGGAATCATCTGATATATCCTTCATGTTTACTAATACATAAAAGGCCCCTGTGGGTTCTACCTCAATATTAAACCCCTGTTTCGTCATTTCCTCTAGCATAACCTTTCTTCGTCTGGCAAATGTCTGGCGCATGGCTTCAACATCCTGAGATGCCTCCCTTAATGCAGCGATCCCAGCCCATTGCGAGATAGAAGGGGCACAGATCCCCAGGTTCTGATGAATCTTTTGTGCAACCCTTATAAGCCCTTTAGGGAATACGGCCCAACCCAGACGCCACCCTGTCATGGCATATGCCTTGGAGAAGCCATTTATTACTATAGCATTATCCGTATATTCAAGTATAGTATGTGGCCTGCCTTCATATACAAGTCCGTGATATATCTCATCTGATATCACTAAAGGGCCAATGGATGAAATGGCCTTTATGTGGGCACTATCTAAAATGGCACCTGTGGGGTTTGCTGGGGAATTTATCAATATAGCCCTTGTCCTTGTGGTTATTGCACCTCTTACCTTGTCAGGATTTAATTGAAAAAGATCATGGCTCAGGGTTGGGATACACACTACCTTTGCAGAAAATATCTCTGCAAAGTTTGGATAGCAAGCATAGTGAGGATCTGACATGATTACCTCACTATCGTTGTCGAGAAGGATGGCAAATGCAATCATCAGTGCAGGGGATGACCCAGCTGTAACCAAGATCTGATCAGGATCTATGTCCACGTTATAGGTGGATTTATAATGTTCAGATATAGCAGCCCTTAATTCAGGTATACCCAATGAATGTGTATAATGGGTCTTACCATTCTGGATGGCCTTAGGTACTGCCCTTATAATACATTCAGGTGTATTAAAATCTGGCTCTCCCACCTCCAGATGAATCACATCTGAACCAGAACATGCCATCTTATTAGCAGCCTCTAGTATATCCATCACCAGAAAAGGTCTTATGGCCTTGGCCTGCCTAGATATATCCATAGTCTCTCCATAACAAATAGACTTTGCGCCAAGTTATTAATTAATTCATCAATCAAGGACGGATCAATTGTGAGCCTGCCATACTAAATTCTCTATTTATCATCTTTTTCCGGCAACTCATCTTGGCGCCCTTGATCATCTTCTAAATCCTTAAGAACCTCTGTTATTTCTACCTCAACAGAACGCAGGCGCTGCCTTAAAAACTTTATCATGCCAGCTGACTTTTTTACCTGATCCCCGAGCTCATCAATAGGGACCTCACCCTTATTCATCTTTTCCACAATTGTCTCCAGTTGTTTAAGTACACTGGAATAGCTCTGATTTTTCTTCATATAGGCTCCTTGTCTTCAACCAGAGAAATAATCTTTCCCATATATAATATTGTGGTTAATCTATCCCCTTCGGATACCCCCTCTGTATTCACTAGGGCGCTTCCATCCGGACCCAAGGTAATGCTATAGCCTCTGCCCAGAACTACCTCTGGATCCACAGCATTAAGCATTGTATGCAGTCTTTCCAAGGCAGCCTTAGCCTGAGTAATGGTAAAAAGACCTGCAAGACTAAGTGCCTGAATAGAAGTACCTACAGAAGACAAAACCCTGCTAAATATGGAAGATGCACCCTGTTTTATATAAAGATAAAGCTGAGTGATTACCCTCTCTTGCGCCTGAAGGAGATATTTAGAAGAAATAATAGCCCTTTCTTGGATACGAGCAATATGCTCACGCTGGATTGAGAGTGTATTTACTACATTTGAACTTAATGTATGGGCAAGAAATTTAAGATTATCCAGTGCCTGAGCGATCCATTTCTGAGTCATGATACCAAGGCTACCAGCAAGCTCACCTATTTCAACCTTTGAATCTTTAAGGGTAGCGCTGAGAGCCAGGGTAAGCCCACTCTCAATCTGTACGATCTTATCCCAAAACTCCTCCACTCTATCCACCAAAAACCTTGCTACATCTGTAGGTGTAACAAAATGATCAAATGAGGTCATATCAGCCACGCTTATATCTATCTCATGACCTATACCAGTAATTATAGGAAGCTTACTGGTCGCTATTGCCTTACATATATTGATATCATCGAAATAAAAAAGCTCTGCTCTGGCTCCTCCACCACGAATTATTGCTATCACATCTATACCAGGCCTGTATTCTAAGGACTTTATGCCCTTTATTACTTCATCTATAGTATTTTGGCCCTGCATATAAGCATTAAATAATGTAATCTTGAATGCATATTTGCTTTTTCTTAATATGCTCACAAAATCATTATATGCTGCAGAACCTTTAGATGTAATAAGGCCGATACTTAGTGCAGGAAAAGGCAGTAAGAGGCTCTTATTTCTGTCCATAATACCAGAAGATTTTAATGCCTCTATGGTCTGCATCCTCTTTTTTGCGATGTATCCCAGTGTATAACTGAGATCTATCTCATGTATTATGAGCTGAAATCTACCTTCCTTTGTGTATAGATCAATCTGGGCCTTTACCTTTACCTCCATGCCATCAGTGAGGGTAAAAGATGGTATACCCTGATTCTTAAGGGAGTTTTCCCACTTATTATGTAAACCTTTAAAAAACGCACAGCTTACCTTTGCAATATACTGATCCTTGCTATCAGGTGCCTTTTCTACCAGATCAAAGTACATATGGGAAGATTTTGCATGCACCCTAAGGCCATGGACTTCTCCCACTACCCAGATCTCTTTGTCAAATGCCAATGTAAGGGCACCTTTAGCAATCTCATTCAACCGACTTACTGTTAAGCAGGACACAACTCATGCAATACCAGAAAGCATCTGCAAGAATCAAGTATCCATTCTGTGCTTGTGGTTGCCTTTGATAGATCTTGATTTGCCTTTCCTGAATTTGAATCTCAAAAAAGGCTTTACTTAAACAGCCTTTAAGAGACGATTTTGGACTCGCAGTATATCTAATATTTTTACTCTCATGTATCTTTGCTACATTGCCGTTAATATATGATATATGAAAGACCAGATAATAAAAATTTATTATGAACATCTAGAAAATCACCTTGGAAATGTGTGGCTAATAAACTTATATACGAAGGATATGTTTTTCTATGACAACTAGCACTATATCAACT
>JAGGYK010000269.1 GCA_021162585.1 Deltaproteobacteria bacterium | reverse complement strand
GTGGTACATACTTCTTCTTAGTTCTTTGATCCTTTTTAGCATTTCCTCTATCTTTTCCTCTGAGATCTTCTTTCCCACCAGGTCTTCCTTGTTGGCAAAGTTTTTGTACTGGGTAAGGGCCTTGTGCAGGCCAATTCCTAGTCTGGTAATGGCAGTGTAGATTACATCTGTAGCCACAAGATTACCCATCTCCTCTATGGTTGCCTGTGCTACCGTAGGCTCATTTGACATGTATGCAAGTTTTAAGAAGGAATAAACAGGAATAGAGGCAGCATTTATCAGGTTTATCTGCTCCTGGGTCAGCTGACCATCAGAGGCAATAGTATCATAGATCCTTCTTAGCCTATCTTCCACCTCCTGTACCAGAGGGGTGTCCATGTTTACCTCTTCACACTGGCTGCCTGAACCACTATATCTTCTCTTATAGTGGCCATCTAAAAAATCTGAGATGATTGTATCTGCATCAAAGGTCGTGTAACAGGGAGGCACATCAATTGGTTCAAACAGGGTATTATCTGTCCCACCTATTGGCGCTCCGGCCACCACATCACCTATTACTGCCCTCATAAAGTCAAGATATATCCCCACAGTCCCAAGTCCTGTGGCACTGGCTGCATTCTGAAGCAGGCTTGGGTTATAGGGCTGAAGGGCATTTAGATCCACACCATTAACCATGGCCTGGTATTGCTGAACATAGTAATCTATGCTGCTATTGGCATCCTCAATTGCCTTATTAAGTGCACTAAAGAATCCGTCTTCCTGTCCCTCCTTTTGCTTCTGGGCAGATACCTTGGCAATTATTTTTCTTCTTATTTTTTCAGGGGTGAGCGCTGCAACCAGTGCCTCTGCTGATTTACAGCTGCTAAAGTTTAGTTTATTGATCAGTTGTGAGAAGTGTTCAGCCGCATTCATGGCGCTTCTGCACTGCTCACACATCGTCTGAATGGCTATATCAAAGGCAAGAAATGGTGCAGCCTGAAGAATACTCTGGAGTTTTCTTATGATATAGTCAAAGTTAAGGTAACTAAAACCACCCATGACAATGTCTATCCCGTTACAGCCCACATGGAACTGGGGTGGGGTGTAGCTGAAGGGCTGGATGACATCATTGGGGATACGGGTTGACAGTGAACCGCCAATGAAATACCCCCTCTGCTGCCCCTCATAGGCATGGGGGGTAAGGTTGGAGAGCTGGTCAAGGGTATAGATCATATAATTGCTCATCTCATCACTATAACAAATGGGGCTGATAGTAATGATGATCGTCAGTATTACCAGTATGAAATGTGTTCTCTTTGACATACCCTCCTCCCTTAATCGTATTGCTATATAAATAATACTGAGCCCTCAAAATTTTTCTGGATTAAAATCTGTCCTTAGCATCTGGGTGTTTTCCTCCATCTGCTTAAGGTAATAGAAGATACGGCTCTTTAAGGTCTCATAATCAATAAGACCATTTCCCACGGGGAAGATGGCTGGTCTGTTATCACTACGTCTGTAAATAAGAAAGAGGGATGGGGTATATGTTGCCCTGAATATGGTAAACAGGTCAGGGTTTACTATGCAATTTGGGTATTTCGGGGTACAGAAGTCCCTGGCTACACTTATTACATTCCAGCCATAGTCAGCGCTAAACCATTGAACAATCTTTGCTTCCTCCTCACAGTAGGGACAGGTGCCCGAGACAAAGAAATAGAGACCTGCCCTGTCACTTACCCTTTTAAACAGGGCATCCCTTTCCCTTCTCCTTATCTCGTTTACCAGGGGATATGACCAGCTGGTAGTACCTGTATCCTTCTGTATGTCATAGATTGGGTGGGAGAGGACAAAGTCCTGTGTGGCATGTGCAAAGAGAAGTGCCTTTCTGCGCATAAAATCAGTCATGTGCATGTAACCATAGATGTGTTCCTCTGTGGGTTCCATGATGGCCAGCTCCCTTACCTTTGTATAGAGGTCCCTGAATTGAGAGGCATCCAGGGTTGAGAGATACTTATCTTTTATGACCTTATCCCAGGGGACCTCAAGCTCCTTCTGTTTTTTGGCCTGCTGTAAGATAAGGGTTTTTTCTTCCATCCACCTGCACTTCTCACGATAAAACCACCCCCAGTCTGAGCCTGCATAAAAATCCTCATCCCCATGATAGGGGCAGATAAAAACCCTCTCCTTATCTTTCTTTACCACCAGCCATTTTTTAGTATCCAGTGTGATTACATCATCTGGCTCAATAGATGGCTTTTTCTCCTCTAGATGTGGCTGTGTCCTGTCTTTATCAATAATGGGCAGGGAGAAACAGATTGCTATATCCAATGTGCAGAGCAAGATAGATAGTAGCAGGTATAGAAGCCTACTGTATATACCCTTTAGCATGGTCTAGCTCCTCTTTTTCTGTGTAGTGTGGCTTGTCTATGGCTGTCTCATGGCCAAGGGCAAGTATTGAGACAATATCCTGGGCTGCCCTGATAGCCAGGGGGTCTCTGCTATTTCTTACAAATTTCTTCACTGCCTCATCAAAGGCATCCGTGGGTCTTCCGGTAGATATAAGATATTGCCTGGCCTGGTCTATGGCCTGATAAAAGTCAGAAATGGCGTTACGGATGTTTATCTGCTCCCTCCACCACTTCCACAGGGATTGTAGGGCAACGACGCTCAGAAATCCCACCGCACACATAAACAGAAAATGGTTTATCCCCTGAGTGGCTGTCTGTTCCATGGTCTCTCCTCATAACATAATATGTTTCTTTAATATGGAGGGAAAAATGTCACATACTGAAACGGGACTTGCAGACAGTTTTGTGGCACAAAATAAGTAGCCGGCTGTTCCGTTTTACTACATTAACTCTAGCCTATCTATAATGGCTATGTCTCTTATAAAGTTGAAGCCGGATGACATACGTGCTAGTATAGCCGTTTAGTAGAAGTGAATCATGGCTGAAATAATAAAAATAAACAGTGGTCGTCCAGGGGGGTATATAAACCGAATTGGGCGACATTACTGGAGTAGATGGTATGATAGACGGGCAGAAGAAGATAGTTAATGCCATAAAATTGTGTTTAGAAAACATGAACAAGAAATTTGTAGATTTATCGAGGCTAAAGTTTGATGAGCTCAATAATAGGTTAAAAGAAAGATTTAAAAAACAAAAGATTCAAGAACGACCCTTTGCGTATGAATTCTACCATCAATTTAGAAAATTGTGGGAAAGTGGATTCATCCTTGAAGTTATTTCTCAAGATGCGGTCATTCAAGCTGAAGTAAATAAAACCTATCAGAGAATACCTGATCTAGAAAAGATACCTGATTTTTTTGTTACATAAGCCCAATACTAATAAAAATTTTGCAGTTATAGAATTTAAATTGACTTCTAATATTGATGAAATAGAAAAGGATTTCAAAAAACTCATAGCATTTAAGTATGAGCTTAACTACGAATATCTTATTGAGATTATAATAGGAGATGAAAATTCATTAAAAAATGCCAAAGAACGTATATATTCTTCTCTGAACGATCCTAATGGCGAAAAAATTATCTTAATAGAATTCAACACGAACTCATGGAGAGCAAATGACTATGAAATCAAATACAAGAGTACATCGCCCGATAGCAAGTAGCGGTTCGCTACTGCTCACCCAAACGCTCGACTATGCCTCCCACATCGCATACCCGTCAAATCTTGTGCGCAATCAAAAGCGATAAAAAATGAACAGAATAGACCCAAAGGAATTTCAAGAGTCTATAACCAAAGAGCCGGACACAATTAAAGACAGGATAAGGAATCTAATAGGAGATTCTTAATTAAGAAATGTGATAAAAAGATTTTTTCAAGGGTTTGACAAAAAGGGAAGGGCAATCCATTATTGAAAGGCTACTGAAGGACAGAGAATTTATGGAAGATTTAATTGATAAACTATCCTTGAATGACGTTGTGATGAGCCTTCACGTCCTTTAGAGGGTTACCTTGCCCATCGTAAAGAGGTTTACCAGTAAGGTGAGTAGTTGAAGAAAAATTGCCAAGCAAAATGGCCGCCTAACACAGGCTTTGCGGCCCACCCAGTTGGTCCAAATGCCTTGCACTTGGCAAAGCCCAAAATATTATATGGGATATCACTTGGTAGGTGATGTAAAATGTATCTATATATAGTAACAGCATTTGCTATATTGTTTTCTTTCCTTGCAAACCCTAAGAAAACCATCATGGCAATTAAGATAGCGGTCAACAAATTTGTAAATATTTTATCTGCTTTTTTGATTATGCTCATTCTCGTTTCGGTTGCTCTTTTTCTTATTCCAGATAAAGTTATCTCAAATTATCTCGGCAATAGTAACAAACTCATTGGTGTGATTTTCGCTTCCTTTTTTGGCTCCATTACACTAATGCCCGGTTTTATTGCTTTTCCATTGTGTGG
>JAGGYK010000030.1 GCA_021162585.1 Deltaproteobacteria bacterium | reverse complement strand
GAGATCCCAAGGGTATAGAGATAGAGCACAGGGGTTTAGTGAATTATATTACGTGGGCTATCAGGTATTATGATATTGAGGGTCGAGGTAGTTTTCCTTTATACACGTCAATGTCTTTTGATCTTACAGTGACGAGTTTATTTGTGCCGTTAGTAGCTGGGGAGAGGATAGAGGTTCAGCCTACTGGTGTTGATCCTTCAACATTGATAGAGGCAGTAATGAAAAGTGGTAGTGATATTGCCAAGTTGACGCCAGCACATCTAGAGATCCTGAACGATCTGGTCTCCAGTGGTGTGGAGAAGTCACCTCAATTAAACAGGTTTATCTTGGGTGGAGAGGCTCTATCCCCTGTAGTATCGCGTTCTTTATTAGAGAGGTATCCTGACCTAACATTTTACAATGAGTATGGTCCTGCAGAGACAGTAGTAGGGTGTATTGTATACAAGTTTAATGAGCTAGATCCTGATTGTGTGAATGTGCCTATAGGCAAGCCTATAGCGAATACAAAGGCATATATCTTAGACAAAGATTTAAATCTTGTGCCCATAGGTGTGCCTGGTGAGATATGTATATCAAGTCCTGGTGTAGCGAGGGGTTATCTAAACAAGGAGGAGATGACATCTGAGAGTTTTGTGCCAAATCCTTTTATAAGTGGTGAGAGGATATACAGGACAGGTGATTTAGGCAGGTGGTTATCCGATGGTAATATGGAGTTTTTAGGCAGGATAGATCATCAGATAAAGATGAGGGGTTATCGTATAGAGTTAGAAGAGGTTGAGGCAATACTGGCCAGGTATGAGGGGATAAGGGATTGTGTAGTAGTGGATAGGGATGATGTTATAGGAAACAAGTATTTAGTTGGTTATTATGTATCAGGGGATGACATTCCTATTACTGATCTCAGGGCTTATTTGAAGGAGAGTCTGCCTGAATACATGGTGCCATCTCGTTTTATGAGGATGGAGAGCCTACCGCTTACGCCCAATGGCAAGGTTGATCGCAAGGCCCTGCCAGAGCCAGAGGGTTTGCGTCCTGATATGGAATCTGAGTATGTAGCTCCTCGTAATGAGGTTGAGGAGATTGTAGCTGATATATGGAAGGAGATCCTTGGTTTAGATAAGGTAGGTATTCATGACAACTTTTTTGATCTAGGTGGGCATTCTTTAAAGGTAACGCAGGTAGTCTCCAGGATAAGGAAGAAGCTAGGTGTTGATTTACCTGTACGCAGTGTATTTGAGGAGCCTACCATAGAGGGTCTTTGCAGGGTTATAGCCTCACTTGACAGTTCTGAGTATAAATACAGGCAGATAGAAGTTCTGCCAAAGCAAGATTATTATAAATTATCACATGCACAAAAGCGCTTATGGTTTTTGGATCATCTAATGCCTGGTACTGCTACGTATAACCTACCCATGGCTGTAGTTTTGGAGGGTGATTTAGATGTGGGTGCAATGAGGGATGCCCTGCAGGTAGTAGTTGATAGGCATGAGTCATTAAGGACTATATTTAAGGATATAGAGGGTGAACCTGTACAGGTAATAGTGGATGATTTTAAAGGGAGCCTTGATGTTACAAATCTAGCGGGTACAAGTAAGGATGATTTAAGGGAGGTTGCCCTTGAAGAGGTTATGAGGCCTTTTGATTTATCAAAAGGGCCGCTCTTCAGAGCAAAGCTATTCAAGATCTCTGATACTAGTTATCTTTTTGTATTTACGATGCATCATATCATATCTGATGGTTGGTCCATGGAGATTTTGATAAAGGAGGTAGTGTCTAGTTATATTGCTTTGTCAAAGGGCGAGGAACCTGATTTTCCTGAGTTACGTATTCAGTACAAGGATTTTGCTTATTGGCAGAACAAACTATTGGAGGATGGTAGCCTGAAGGATCAGGAAGAGTACTGGCTTAAAAAGTTAGGTGGTAAGCTACCTGTATTGGATCTTCCTACAGATCGCCCAAGACCTCCTATAGAGACGCAAAATGGTTCTGTGTATAAATTTACAATTGATTCTAAAATTACATCAAAGATAAAAGGGCTTATGAGAGATCGAGATGTTACCCTGTTTATGATGTTACTCGCCAGTTTAGATGTTCTATTTATGAGGTTAACGCGTCAGGAGGACATTATAATTGGTTCTCCAGTTGCAGGCAGGAACCATCATGATGTAGAGGATCTTATTGGGTTTTTTGTAAATACAATAGCATTAAGGACAGATCTTAGTGGAAATCCCAGTTTTATTGAACTACTTGATCGTGTAAAGCAGACATGTCTTGGAGCGTATGCAAATCAGGATTATCCATTTGATAAGTTAATAGATCTGCTAAATCCAGTCCGGGATACAAGTAGATCCCCTATATTTAATGTCCTGTTTGTGCTGCAAAATGAGGCAGATATCTTTAGTGTAAGCAGCGTAGGTGGTATTACCTTTAAAGGTATTGAAGAAGAGCAAAGGACAGCGAAATTTGACCTGAGTCTATATGTATCTGAATTTAGTGAGAGACTTGAGGCACAGTTCGAATATAACACGGACCTATTTAATAAGGATACCATACAGAGGATCTCAAACTACTTCTCCAATTTATTAAGTAGGATTATAGAAAGTCCAGAAAAAGGCATATCTGAATACGAAGTGCTAAGTAAGGAAGAAAAGGAGAAAATTTTAATAGAGTTCAATAATACTGATTCAGAGTTTCCAAGGGACAAATGTCCGTATCAGTTGTTTGAAGAACAGGTGAACAGGACGCCAGATAAGGTAGCTGTAAGCTTTGATGATAATTCGCTTACTTATAGAGAACTGAATGAGAAGGCCAATCAACTTGCTCATTATCTCAGGAAAAAAGGAGTGGGTAAAGAGACCATGATTGGGTTGATGCTAGAGCGCTCCTTAGATATGATAATAGGGATCCTGGGGATTCAAAAGGCAGGTGGTGCCTACATCCCTATGGATCCTGAGTATCCTCGACCACGACTGGAATATATGTTGGAGGATACTAAGGCTCCAGTCTTAGTTACTCAGAGTGCCCTTTTGAATAGGTTATCAAATCGTCCGTCTTCTACAGTGGTTTTAGATACAGATTGGGACAAAATCAGCCGTGAACCCAAAGACAATCTTCCACCTTTAAGCACTCAAAAGAATTTGTCTCATATCATATATACCTCTGGCTCTACAGGTACACCAAAGGGGGTAATGATTGAGCACAAAAATGTTACTGCCTTTTTATACTGGTGCATGGAGGAGTTCTCTTTTGATGAGTATGAGAAGATGATAGCTTCTACATCCATATGTTTTGATCTTTCTGTGTTTGAGTTTTTCCTTCCATTAATTACAGGTGCTCAGGTTATAATATTAAGGTCTTCACTAGATATTGATGATTATCTAAAAAATTATGCAGCAACCATGATAAACACAGTACCTTCAGCCCTGAAGCATTTCCTTAGTGTGACCAATACACGGCATCATATAAAGGCCATAAATCTTGCTGGTGAGCCTTTAAAACTTGATCTAGTGCAGAACGCATATGAAAAGCTTGATGTTGATATAGTAAGAAATCTATATGGACCTACTGAAGATACTACTTATTCAACAAATTTTAGAGTGCCTAGAGATTCTGACAGACAGCCTTTGATTGGTCGGCCTATCTCTAATACCAAGGCTTACATACTGGACAAATACCTCAATCCAGTACCGATTGGAGTGATCGGAGAGATCTATCTTGCAGGTGCTGGCATTGCACGCGGTTACTTGAATGCACCTGAGAAGACTACCCAGAGGTTCATACCGAATCCATTTTCAATCCTAGAGGGTAATTATTTGTATAGGACAGGAGATTTGGGCCGATATCTCCCTGATGGTAATATAGAGTTTCTTGGTAGAGTAGATTATCAGGTAAAGATCAGGGGTAATCGTATTGAATTAGGGGAAATAGAGGCACGTCTGTCTACTTATGAGGGTATAAGCGACTGTGTTGTGGTTGATAAAGATGATGAGGAAGGCGATAAATATTTAGTTGCTTATTATGTTTCAGAAAGTGATGTTTTTATTACAGATGTTAGGGCTTATCTGAAGGAAACCTTGCCTGAATATATGGTGCCTTCTCGGTTTGTGCATCTAGATGCTCTACCGCTTACCCCTAATGGCAAGATAGATAGAAAGGCCCTACCTGAGCCTGAGGGCTTACGTCCCGAGATGAAATCTATCTATACAGCCCCGCGCAACGATATAGAACGCACAATAGCAGAGGTCTGGGAGAATGTATTAGGCATAGATAAGGTAGGCATACATGACAACTTTTTTGATCTAGGTGGGCATTCCTTATTGATAATGAAGATACTTGCAAAGATGCAGCTCAAGTATCCTATAGGTGTCCAGGATTTTTTTGATTACCAGACAGTAAAAGAACTTGCTCAGATTATATTTGAGCGTATGGAAAATCTTGGAATAACAAAACCGGAAGATACCATATCAGAGATAGAAATCGAATCCGATAAAAAGATAGATATAGAAGTGTCTGGACTTAAGGAGACACCAAAGAATATATTGCTTACCGGCGCTACCGGATATCTTGGCTCTCATCTCTTATATGAATTATTACTTAGGACTGATGCACGTATATACTGCCTTGTTCGCGATGATAATGAAGAACAGATCAGAAAAAAACTTCAAGACAGCCTTGATTTTTATTTTGCCGGTAAGGAAGTGGACGGTTCCCGGATAAGGCCTATCCTTGGTAATTTGGAGCAGGATGGATTGGCTCTTAGTGAGGGTGTAGCTAAAGAACTGTCTGAAGAGATAGATACTATTATCCATACAGCGGCTGATGTAAGACATTTTGGAGAATATGAGCACTTTAGAAATATTAACGTACATGGGACAGAAAGGTTGCTAAGGCTTGCTGTATCTGGAAGATGTAGACGATTCCATCATATTTCTACTCTCAGCATTATAGGGGATTATATCCCGAATATGGATCAGGTTGTATTTAAAGAGACAGATTATGATAGGGGTCAGAAACTTGACAATGTTTATGCCAGGAGTAAATTTGAGGCAGAGGGCCTTGTAAGGGATGCAATAAGTCAAGGTCTACCCGCTACCATATACAGGGTAGGAAACCTGGTAGGGGATTCCATCACGGGTCAGTTCCAGCGTTCCATTGAAACAAACGCGTTTTATGGTCTGCTCAAGGCCTTACTCCATATGGGGCTAATGCCTGATACATCAGATGGTTTGATTGACCTCACGCCTATTGATTCTTGTAGTGAAGCAATGGTAGAACTCATGTTATTACCAGAGACAGCAGGACAAACTATGCATGTCTATAACCCCTATCAAATCAGCCCTAAAGATCTAGCAGGCATGCTACAATCCATAGGTTATAGTATAGAGATTATATCTCCAGAAGACTATTTGAGTTCGATTCATAAAGTAAAGACTGATTCAGAAAAGGGAGAGGTACTTGAAAAGTTAGTACCTCACATTTCAGCTACGCCTACTCCAAAGACCAGGGTTATATATGACAACAGGATAGCAATGCATTTCTTAAAAGCAACTGGTTTTAAGTGGCCTAAGTTGGATGGGGATCTGATAGACAATCTTATTAAGTATTGTGTGGATATTGGTTTTATAAAACCGCCAGTAGAGAAAGAAGAGGCGTTATCCTTAGGGGATCCAAGAAAATAGTATTCTTAACTTGATAATCCCCTGTAGCTTGCTGCAGGGTAGTTGATTAAATAACTATACGGTAAGGGGGAGATAGTGGGAATAGCAATAGTTACAGGTGCCTCTTCAGGTATGGGTAAAGAATTTGCCCTCCAGATTGAAAAGGCTTATGATATTGATGAAATATGGCTGATCGCAAGGCGAAAAGACTTACTGGATGAAGTTGCAGGTAAGTTGGAACGTACAACTGGTGTCGTTATACCAATGAGCCTTACGTCCAAAGAAGACATGAAAAGGCTTAAGAAAAAGATTACTCAGGAGAGACCAGATATAAAGGTATTGGTAAATAATGCTGGCTATGGACTTATAGAGCCGTTTATAGAGTCTTCTTTGGATGTTATCATGGATATGATAGATTTGAATGTAAAGGTCTTGGTGGAGCTTACCCATGTCTGTATTCTATATATGCATAGCGAGGCCTCAATCATCCAGATTGGATCAGTTGCTGGATTTATGCCAGGACCTAATGCAGCTGTTTATGCGGCAACAAAGGCCTTTGTTTTGAATTTTTCAAATGCACTTTATCAGGAACTAAAACAAAAAGGTATACATGTGATCGCAGTGTCTCCTGGTCCTGTGGAGACCATGTTTTTGAAAGTGGCATCTAGTGGAAGGATGGAGCCCCCGAAGTCTGCAGCCAAGGCAGAAGATGTGGTAAGATTAGCACTAAGTGATGCGAAAAAGGGGCGTATTATTTCTGTGTATGGTTTCATCCCAAAGGTAAATATATTTCTTTCAAGGATTTTAAGTAGAAAACTATTGCTGAAGATGTTGAAATAGTGAATAGTAAACAATGAATAGTAAATAGTGTCCGAAATACTAAACAAATCCAAATGACCGAAATGTGGGAATAGGAATTGGCGAAATAATTTTGATGGTTTCGCAAAAAGTAACTGAGCATGTCATTGCGAGGAGCTTAAGCGGCCTGTCTGCTGAGGCACAGGCAGGCGAAGCAATCTAATAATATCATATAGTTATGCTCCGCGAGATTGCTTCGCTTCACTCGCAATGACAAGTTAAAAAGACTTTTTACGAAATTGTCAGGTTTTGATATTGTTTAGGATTTAGGATTTTTCTACATTTAGTACGAGAATAACATATATTTTCATCGTCGTGGCCTGCCACAGGCGGGTTTTATAATAAATCAATATAAAGGGGACATGAATTTGACTAACACATGGATCAGGTTTTCACGCAATAAAGATATATCAATTCGTATGTTTTGTTTTCCATATGCTGGGGGTAGTGCTCAGGTTTTTCAGCCATTGGCTAAGATGGTACCACGCGGGGTAGATGTATTTGCGTTGGAATTACCAGGCCGCGGCAGACGTTTTAGAGAACACTTGCTGGGTAATATACATTCGATTGTCAATGATGCTATGAAGGGTATCTTTCCTCTATTGGATAAAGGATTTATCTTTTTTGGGCATTCTCTAGGGGGACTTGTGGCCTTTGAATTGGCCAGGGCACTTCGCCGCAAGCGTTTCTCTCTACCCAGACACTTGTTTGTGTCTGGTGTGATTGCACCCCAAATACCGAATAATGAACCGCCTGTATATAACCTGCCTCGTGATGCTTTTATTAAGAAGTTAGAAGAGATTGGGGGAACGCCAACTGAGATAGTGGATAATGAAGAGTTATTGGAACTCATGATACCTATACTTAGAAGTGATTTTCAGGTATATGAGACATACAAATATGTGCCAGAACCACCTTTAGAATGCCCTGTTACTGTATTTGGAGGGGCCAAAGACAAGATAGTAAAGCCAGAACATATTGAAGAGTGGTCAGAACAAACAAGTATTCTATTTTCACGGCATATCCTAAATGGCGGACATTTTTTTATACAGGATCATCTTGGTGACATACTGAATATTATAACCAGGACCATAACTCTACAAAGACCGTGGTAAGCTCCCCGTTCCCAGAATATGTCGGTTTTGCTGTAAAGACAATAAATGATTTAGGCAATTATTCACTCACCCCTGAAGAATTGAAGCTTATAAGTCCGAGAGCAGTGGAAAAGAGAAGGATAGAATTTATTCTGGGAAGGGCTGCCTGCAATAGCGCACTGAGAAATATAGGATTTTCTTCGCCCCCCCCTGTACTAAGGGGTAAGTCAAATGAACCCATATGGCCTGAGGGATATGTAGGTGCCATCACGCATACCAAGAATATTGCCATATGTGCTTTATGTCCCAGAACCAAAGCAGGGGGTATTGGGGTAGATTTAGAGGAGATAGAAGGTGACGTGTCTCTTGATGTGTACAATATTGTCTGTTTAGACCAGGAGCTTAAGTGGGTATTGAAAGATCAGTCGCAGAGCACATTAAGGTTTAAGCAGATATTTTCTGCAAAGGAAGCAGCATTTAAGGCGTTTTATCCCCAAGTCCATGAATTTTTGAACTTCAAGGATGCCATTTTGAGTTGGGATGATGAGGAAGCCCGCTTTTTCGGCGAACTCTTGGGACCAGTAGGAAATGCGTACCCTAAAGGCTACGGCTTTGAGGTAGGTAGCCTCATTGTGGACGGCCTTGTGTTCAGCTTTATCCTTCTGCCTCCAAAATGCCAACTGTAATCAGCATAGAAATGTTGCAAATCCCCTGGATTTTTCTTGAGGTATCGGTGTACAATGCATAATAAAATCTATCATGTGGAGTTTTGAATGATGAGGATATCATTACGCATTATCTTTGCGGCCCTCTTTAGCATCTTTTTGTGCCTTGTGCCCCAGGATTTAAGGGCCTTTGATGCCCATATCACGGATGATAAGTTATTTGCAGCAAGAATGGAAGAGTTGCTCAAGATGTACAATATACCATCTGTTTCTGCCTGCATACTGAAAAAGGATAAAAGAGGTATCTGGGATATTGCATGGGAAGGCGTATATGGATACAGGGTTGCGCTATGGCCAAGGATCAAGGCAGGTCAGGGTACCATTTATGCTATAGGCTCAATTACCAAAACATTTACAGCAACTGCAGTGATGCAGCTTGTGGAGAAGGGGCTTATAGACCTTGATGCTGATATCAATGCATACATGCCATTTTCCATCAAAAATCCCGGCTTGAATTATGGCGACCCGACAAATCCTGTACCTCCGATCACTGTGAGGCAACTCCTTTCGCATTGCTCCGGCCTTTCCCTGACCCCATTTACGTTTTTCTCCCGGCACGGGGATCTCGCTGACTTGGATTTTGGTGTATTCATGAACATAGATGAACTAAGGGAATACTTAAGCAAAAAGGATGCATGGGCTCATGAAAACCCTGATGCTCAGGGAAAGAAGGTCTACTACAGGCCAGGTGAGAGGTACTGTTATTCCAATGTGGGATACCTGATACTGGGCTTCCTGATAGAGGAGGTAATAAACAGAGATGGTAGTAGTAAGGAGGGGGGATCTGGGAAGCCATGTAAGACATGGATGGACTATATAAAAGAGAATATACTAAAGCCGCTTGGCATGAAGGATACAGAATTTTATTGGTCTGGATATCCATGGGGTAGTAAGGCCCAGGGGTATATCGAGAAAAGATTTGTAAATCAGATCAATCCTGACTACCCCCTGGACCCATCAGGGGAATTACAGCCAGGCCCAGCATACTATGCAGAGGGTGTCCCCATGCCCAGGTATATACTTGTTCCCCAAAGGCCTGCTGTGAGGAACCCCACCATAGGTATACTTTACAATACCGGAGGAGCAGCAGGCCAGATGAAGTCTACTGCACGTGACCTTGCTTACTTCATGACGGTCCATCTCAATAAAGGAAAGGGGTATAAGAGGGACAGGAAGGGACACATTATATACGACAAGAAACGCAGGCCTGTCCAAGTTCCTATACTCTCGTCAAGAAGCATAAGGGCCATGCACAACTTTGATGATTCCAAGGTTATAGAACCAAGTAAACTTGATAGTGAACCAGGCCTTTCCAGGGTTATTGGCTATGGCCTAGGCTGGATGCGTGCAAACTGGGGAGGGCGTTACTGGAACTATCCTTGGAACCCAGACAGATATCCTAGAAGGGGAGTTAACTGGGCAGAACTCCGTCCATATGGGATTATCCCTGAGCCCATAACAAAGGTAAATGGGGTGGATGTAGGCGGAGGTCTGAACGTAGAAGGCCATGGAGGTGATCTCCCTGGCTATCATGCGGAAATGTACAGGGTATCTGAGAATCTGGCTATAATTTGCCTTATGAGCGAGAATTTTTCAGAGGAACGCAGGGACGAGTCAAGGATGCAGCCGAAAAGGTTTAAGCATTACAAGACAGCTTATGATGGAGCAAGTGAGCTCAAAGATTTTGATGGGGCATTCCCGCATCACCTGGTGAAGTACAGCGAGATACAATACCTGCTACTCCAGAAGGCAGCAAGCCTTAATTAAACGTGCCCAAAGGGCATGAAGATGAAACCATGACCTGGCCAGGGATACGATGGAGAAATGAGAGTTTTACATAATACGCATATTGTCATTGCGAGCGAAGCGAAGCAATCTCTAAATTTCTTGTAATTAATGGGATTGCTTCGTTGTCCGCCTAGAGCGGACTCCTCGCAATGACAGGCACAAAGCCCTCAAAGTGTAATATTGGCAATTTTTTTCTCTTTTTGGGAAAAGATTTCTATTCTTTTCCCTTCAATTAAAAAATATAACTAAACAAAAAAGAATGATTCAAGTAAGTTGGAAAATATTTTGTGTGGTATGAT
>JAGGYK010000304.1 GCA_021162585.1 Deltaproteobacteria bacterium | reverse complement strand
TTGCTTAAAGGGGTATCGCTCCCTTCTGAGCCTGAAAGGCGAATAGACAGCGCCCGTAAGCAAGCCTAAAGGATGTATCAAAGAGCGATGCAGGCAAGCGAGAGAGGAACCCATCCCGAGGAAGGGTATTTTCATCCTTGGTTGTGAGCGCGAAGCGCTCATACGCGTTTATATGAAACACTGTAAGCTGGCTTAAAACTTAACACTTCACCTAAAACATCTTCTTACTGGATGCCCGCCTCGTGACCAATTCATAAATGGCAATAGAAGCACTTGAGGCCACATTAAGAGAGTTAAAAGCAGCCTTCATAGGTATACAAGCCATAACATCTATCTCGCCTAGCACCCCAGGCCTTATACCTGCATCCTCCCCCCCGAGTACAACGGCCAGTTTTTCAAAGGTTGAGATCTTGTCTATCATTTCACCTTTTTCAGCCTCCAACCCCACGAGCCAAAACCCATGCCTCTTCAATATCTTGGCTGCCATCCTGAGATTTGGTACACGCGTAACCTTGGTATGTTCTGTAGCACCAGCAGACGCCTTGAGAACAGACGGGGTTATAGATGCACCCCTTTTAGCTGGGATGACAATCCCAGAGCCTGCCAGTGCATATGCAGACCTGATAATAGCCCCTAAATTCTGAGGATCTTCCACAGAATCGAGGAGGACAATGACATTAAGTGTAGATATATCCTCTAGGGTCGTATATTTATAATCAGAGACCCTTGCGGCAATACCCTGATGGGCCCTTGTACCAGCTATCTTATCAAGTTCCTTTCTCGATACTCTATGTAAAGGTATGCCTTTAGCTAGTCTTGCTATATCGTCATAGCGCTGCCTGCAGACTATGATATCAAAAAATTCACGACTACAGGCATTGAGTGCCTCTTTTATCGGATTTAGACCATATATAATCTCCATTAATACTCTCCATATTTATGACGATCTAACAATATAAATTCGCTTAGTAACTGGTGCTATAAAATAATCTTCCTAATGTATTATTACACCATAACACCAAATCGTTAATAGATACATTTTTATACTTGGCCTTTCTTCGATAATCTTGGTTGTCGCAGATAGTAACAATCCAGATGTTGCAATTCTTGATCTTAATAGTCTATGATTGTATAATATAGTAAAATTATATTTAAATCTAGTGCAGGAGGTTATTAAATGAAAGAATGTAATGTACAAAAAAACAAACAAGGGTGCAATTGTACATATGAACCATGCAGCAGAAAAGGTGTTTGTTGTGAATGTATGAAATATCATTGGAGGCTTGGCGAGTTGCCTGCATGTCTCTTCCCTGATGATGTAGAAAAGACCTATGATCGGTCAATTGAAAGGTTTATAAAGACCTATCAGGAGAGAGGTGGGTGGTGGTAGGGATTATCTACCTTTCTGTGGGTTATATCTAAATGGACCCTTATCTAGCCAGACAGACTATGGTAGAAAAACAGATAAAGGCCAGGGGTATTACAAACCCAAGAGTACTTAAGGCCTTTTTAGAGGTGCCAAGACATCTTTTTGTGGATGAACATCTAAAATATAGGGCATATGATGACTGTCCTTTGCCCATTGGCTATGGCCAAACTATATCACAGCCATATATTGTTGCACTTATGACTGATGCCCTACAGACGCAGCCAGATCATAAGGTTCTGGAAATAGGCACAGGTTCTGGTTATCAATCAGCTATATTGTCCAAACTCTGTGCAGATGTATATTCTGTTGAGCGCATATCACCCCTTGCTTCTAGGACCAGGATGATCTTAGATGAACTTGGTTATTTCAATGTTCATATTATAATTGGGGATGGGACAAAGGGTCTTGATCGCGAGGCTTTTTATGATGGTATACTGGTGACTGCTGGAGCCCCTTATGTACCAGAGAAACTTGTGGAACAACTAAAAACCGTGGGTCGCCTAGTAATACCAGTAGGTGATCAGGATATCCAAGACCTTAAGTGCATTACAAAGACAGAAGATGGTATTACAGAGAAATCATTAGGAGGCTGCAGATTTGTAAAGCTTATAGGTGAAGAGGGATGGGAAGAATAAGTACTTCTTCTTTGGTCATGCTAAGTGCGCAAGGAGGACAATTAAAAGGCAAGCTCTCTGATTATCCCTATTTTTACTATGGCATAAGCAAAGATTCAATCCGTTTCATGAATGACCCAAGCATGCCTGCAGATTCAGGGGATCCATCAACCCTTATCTCACCATCTCCCATTGCCTTAACCGTATCCTTTCCCTCTGCCATAACAGCATAAGCGCCCTCTATACCCTGAAACATCATATGAACAAAGGGGGCCTTTTTTGTATATATACCATGCCCTGACTTTGTGTTTCCGGCCTTGACCCTCAGGTAAGCAGCAGGACCCTCAGGTTGGACAGACATCTGGAATATCCTGTCTGGCATCTTTGCAGTCCATGCCATCATATCTTCATCACCACCCTTGTTAAGCTGGCTTAAGGCACTTGTAACCATATACATAAGAAGCTTTATCTTAAATTCTCTCTTCTTAGGGTTCTTTGGGTGTTTATTTGGCATAAGCAGGGTAAGATCCAAAAACAGCGGAATAAGCTTTAATAATAACCTTATATGCCAGATCCCTTTGATAGATGGGACTACGACCTTGCCTGTAAACATACCATTCATGTCTTCTGTGCTTTTAAAGCTAATGGCAACATCAGGATTTGGATGTATACCCTGCTTTACATCCAGATTCCCACCACTAAACTCAAGGTAAGCGCCCTTATCACTGTTTTTTACTGCAAACTGCACTATGCCATCTACACCCTTCAAAAACCGGTTTCCCTCTTCATAGATTGTCTTAAAAAGTGGTATTATAGACCTTAAGATAATCCTATTTGTTAATTCTACTTTATCAGCCATATTAAATCTCCCATCTAGGTCTCATCTTCCCAGTCTTCATCTTCCTCTATTTTCTTACCCATCATTTCGCTGATAGTCTCGACAATACCATCAGAGTCTATCTTATAATAATTGTATAGATCTTCCGGGTAACCAACAATGGAATATATATCCTGCAGGCCTAGCTTCTTAAAGGCACATGCCTTCCCACTTTCAACAATCACCTCTCCGACCGCACTGCCCAGCCCACCAAAGACATTATGCTCTTCTACTGTAACTATCCTTTTTGTCTCTTCTACTGCCTTAAGAATAGCATCCTTATCAATGGGTTTGATGGTATGCATATTGATCACCCTGACTCTCAGGCCCTCTTTCTCCAAGACCTTAGCAGCACGCACAGCATGTAATACAGTGACACCACAGCAGATGATTGTTATATCATTACCATCATTTATTGTTTCAGCCTTTCCTATCTCAAAGCCATAATCCTGGGTGGTATGGACATGGGGTTCAAAACCCCGTCCGATCCTGATATACACAGGGCCTGGCCATTCCATTGCAGCAACAACAGCATTTCCTGTCTCAATGCCATCAGCAGGGACAATCACTGTCATGTTTGCAAATGAACGTGTAATCGCTATATCTTCAGTGCAATGGTGTGTGGTGCCTGCCTGGCCAAAAGATATACCTGCATGTGTTGCAATGATCTTTACATCTAAATTCTGATAGCAGATATCTGTCCTCACCTGTTCAGCACTGCGGAGCGCTGTAAAGACCGCAAATGTAGAAACAACAGGCCTCAACCCTGCCTGTGCCAGGCCAGCAGCCATTCCAAACATGGTATTTTCTGCAATCCCCACATTAAAAAACCTGTCAGGAAATTTCTGACCAAACCTTCCTATCTTGGTAGACTTGGCCAGATCCGCTGTTATTGCAACAAGATCCGGATATTTATCCCCAAGCTGACAAAGGACATCCCCGTAAATTTCGGCCTGAGTAAGTTTATCAGCCTCTTCTATTGACCATGTCATTCCTTCAGCCATAATATCCTCCTTATCCTAATATATTCTGATAGTAGCTATCAATAGATTTCATCGCCGTATCTACCATATCTGAATTGATCCCACCATAATGCCACTTGTAATCATTCTCCATGAAATCCACACACTTGCCCTTTATGGTATCACAGATGATCATGGTGGGCTTTCCCTTTATTGTCTGTGCCTTTTCTATGGCATCCCCTATCTGTGCAAAGTCATGACCATCTATCCTGAGGGACTCCCACCCAAAGATCCTGAATTTTTCCTCAAGGGGCTCCAGGGTTGTAATCTCTTCTGTAGGGCCATCTATCATGAGCTTATTACGGTCCACAAACCCAGTTAGATTATCCAGCTTATGATGTGCTCCTATTGTGGCAGCCTCCCATACGCTGCCTTCACAACACTCACCATCACCAAGCATCACATAGGTATGCCAATTTTTCCCTTTTAACCTGGCACCTAGAGCCAAGCCAATGGCTATGGCCAGCCCATGGCCCAGAGAACCAGTAGACGCATCACAGCCGGGTACCTTGAGAGAATCCAGATGCATACCAAATGGGGAACCTGTCTTGTTGAAATCCTTTAGAAGTGTTTTATCAAAATACCCCTTGTCCCCAAGGATGGCTGCCCAGCCAATACCCCCATGACCCTTGCTTAAAATCATGCGATCCCTGTCTTCCCAGTGGGCTCTGCTCGGGTCGATATTGAGATACTTGTAGTAGAGAGCCACCAAAACATCAGTCTGACTTAGTGATCCACCTATATGCCCTCCACCAGCAGAATATGTAATCTCTACAATCTGCTTCCTGATCTCCCGTGACTTCTTGTGTAATTCCTTAATCTCATCTTGCGTTAATGGCATAATATCCCTCCTTTCCCTTGGATAGAAGTTTAACATAAAAAAATCATAATCTTTTCATATGATATACACCTGTAATGTGGTCCTCTACCTTCATTATCTTTTCACAGATACGTATAGTCGCATCTATAATATATTCTGGATCAGCGTAACCTCCCATAAATTCATCCTGCCTTATCTTTAAATATAATGAGATATGAGAAAATGTAAACATCATAAGATGATTATCTAAAAAAAAGGAAAAAGCATTGACATCAATGTCTTTATCTATAAGTCCCTTTTTTATACCATCTTGGATAATTCTTTTAAAAAAGTCACTACCCACCTTTTCAATAGGATGTGCATACTGCTTGACAAAATCATCCATACCTCCTGATAAAAGATTGATATAGAGATTCAAATAAGATGGTTTTTCTTTCACAAACCTTACAGGGATTTCAAAAATAAGCCTTATCTTACTAAAAGGATCAAGATCAGCTTCCATGACATTATTAAACTTTGTCCTTAACATGCTGAGCCCATTTTCAAGGGTCTCTGAAAACAGGTCTTTCTTGCTCTTAAAATATCTGTACATAGCCCCCACTGATATACCTGCATTTGATGCAATGACATTTATGTTTGCTTTGTGAAATCCGTGTGTTGCAAACTCTTTAGCCGCAACATCAAGGATCATAATCTGTTTCTCTTTATGGATACGTCTAAATGTATCCTTTGGCATCAAATCTCCTTATCCTCATACAGTGAGCAACTGCTCACTCTCTATAAAATACCATTTCATAAGTCAAGAATAATTTGCCATACATAGATTTACAAGTATAATTGATCTTTTTGGATATTCGCCTGTAAATATTGTTTTTTAGACAGCCGTGTGATAGGAAACCACAAGTTCAAGTTCTACAATACAAAGATATAGAAGAGTGAGGAGATCGTATTATGGAAAATCAGGATAAAAGGCGTGAAGAAGCTCAAAAACAACTAAAAGAAAGGCTCTCTAAGATCAAAAATACTATAATGGTTATGAGTGGCAAGGGTGGAGTAGGAAAGTCTACAATATCAGCAAACCTTGCACTAAGCCTCGCAAAAGAGGGGTTCAGCGTTGGTGTGTTGGATGCAGATATACACGGGCCTGATATACCAAAGGTATTGGGGATTGAAGAAGAGAGACTACTTGGGGATGAAACTGGTGGAATACAGCCTATCACAGCATTTGGCAGTCTAAAGGTGGTCTCTGTAGGTTATCTTTTGGATAGTAAGGATACGCCTGTAATATGGCGTGGGCCTATGAAACATGGGGTGATAAGCCAATTTCTTAAAGATGTAAACTGGGGAGAGCTGGACTTCTTGATAGTTGACCTACCACCAGGCACCGGAGATGAACCCCTATCAATTGCTCAGCTTATAAAGAACACAGAAGGCGTGAGCGCTCCCCACTCTGTAATCGTTACAACCCCTCAGGATGTAGCCTTATTAGACTCAAGAAAGAGTGTGGAGTTTGCCAAGGCTCTGGATCTGCAGATTCTAGGCATCATCGAGAATATGAGCGGATTTAAGTGCCCATACTGTGGTAAGGCTATAGACCTGTTTAAGGTAGGCGGTGGTAAAAAGGCGGCAGATGAGCTTAATGTGCCGTTTCTGGGCGCAATTCCAATAGATGCCCAGATTGTCAAGGACACTGACGCCGGCAAACCTTTTGCGAGCCGAAATGATAACTCTGAAGCAAACACCTCCTTCAGAGAGATCACAGCTCATATACTGAAAAGTGTATAATTCGCCTGTCTAGAGCAGGTAGGCTCTTATAAAAAATAGATGGGAAACCAATGCGTACATACTTCGAATGTGTGGGCTGTTTAGTCAAGCAGGCAATAGAGATTGCCCAGACAAATCTTAAAGAAGACACTCGTGAAGGATTTATCCGAGAGGTGCTAAGACAGCTATCTACCTTTGACTATTCAAATCCACCCCCGATTATGGCCCTTGAGATGTATGGTAAGATAAGACAAATGGCTAAGATAAATGACCCATATGCACAGATAAAAAGATTCTACAATAATAAGGCGTTGAGTCTTTATCCTGAATTAAAGAACCTGGTTAAATCCTCTGACGATCCCCTTGACACAGCCATGCGTATTGCTGTTGCAGGTAACATTATAGATTTTGGCTCAGGGAACAAGAAAGATATCGCAGTAGAGGAGGTCATACAAAATGCCCTTAACGCACCATTCACCATAGATGATAGAGGCTGGCTTAAAGAGACCCTAAAAGATGCTTCCTCCATACTTTACCTGGGGGATAACGCGGGTGAGATTGGTTTTGACAAGATATTTATTGAAGAATTGGACCCATCCAGGGTAACCTTTGCTACAAGGGATGAACCTATAATAAATGATGCTACAATTAAAGATGCTGAAGAAGTAGGCCTAACAGATATCTGCAGGGTCATATCCAGCGGATCCAAGGCCCCAGGCACGCCACTAGGCATTTGTACCCAGGAGTTTAGAGATCTGTTTTATTCATCAGATTTAGTTATATCAAAAGGCCAGGGCAATTTCGAGACACTCTCTGCCCCTCCAAGAGAAGTCTTTTTTCTCTTAATGATAAAGTGCCCTGTAATCGCAAGAGAAATAGGTGCTCCTGTAGGGAGCTTTATAGCTATGAAACAAGGGGGTTTTAAAACAAAGGAATAACTATACATATCATGGTGCTGGCAAACTACTCTAAAGAATTGTTTTGAGTCTCAATTAAAGTCTGCAAGTAATTTCGAAAATATGATTATTCTCCTAGCTGTTATCACTTATCTGTTGTGAAATGAATTATTATGCTATACGTTATTTTTTGTTTTCAATAATACATTCTCCTGGTATAAGATCATATATTATGATTTGGGTTATTTTGTTTATACCTTTGGGGTTGTATATAACTCTGAGTATCTTTTCTGATGCGAATATCCAAACACTTGGTGCTACTCTTCTGACAGTAATTATATTTTTTATTATAGAGCTAAGACAGATGTCCCGCGATCGTAA
>JAGGYK010000298.1 GCA_021162585.1 Deltaproteobacteria bacterium | reverse complement strand
CAATATAACGATGGAGGTGGAGTTGATACAGCCGATAGCGTTAGAAGAGGGTTTGCGTTTTGCTATTAGGGAAGGCGGAAGGACTGTTGGTGCAGGCGTAGTGGTAAAGATTATAGAGTAAGGGTAAGGGGATAGAATGGAGACGCAAAGGATACGGATAAGACTTAAGGCATACGATCACAAACTAATAGATCAGTCTGTACAAGAGATAGTTGAAGCTGCTCGTAGGACAGGTGCAAAGATCGCAGGGCCAATTCCTTTGCCTACTAAGATAGAAAAGTTTTGTGTGCTGAGATCTCCTCATGTGGATAAAAAATCCAGGGATCAATTTGAGATTCGTACCTACAAAAGGCTGCTAGATATCTTGGAGCCCAATCAGCAGACCGTAGATTCATTAATGAAGTTGGATTTGTCAGCAGGTGTGGATGTAGAGATAAAGCTATAAATGGAGGCAGAGCAGCATATGATTAAGGGGATATTGGGTAAAAAACTGGGTATGAGTCAGATCTTTATGGAAGATGGGCTTTTAGTTCCTGTCACGCTTTTAGAGGCAGGCCCCTGTTTTGTAATTCAAAAAAAGGTAAGGCAAAAAGATGGGTATGATGCCGTACAGGTTGGTTTCCAGCCTAAAAAGGCATTAAGGGTTAATAAACCATTAAAGGGACATCAGGATAAGGCAGGCAAGGGTTATTTCTACTACATAAAAGAGATTGAGTGTGATGATATGGCATCTATTAGCATAGGCGATGAGGTAAGGGTTGAAGATGTCTTTAAAAAAGGAGAAAAGATAAAGGTTACAGGTACATCAAAAGGCAAAGGTTTTGCTGGGGTGGTTAAAAGGCACGGATTTGGAGGACTACCTGCTAGCCATGGTTCTCTTATACACAGGACAACTGGGTCTATTGGTTGTTCAGCTGATCCTAGTAAGGTATTAAAAGGTAAAAGGATGCCAGGACATATAGGGGGCGCAAGGGTCACGATAAGGGAGTCAGAGATTATAGATGTTAGATCTGAAGAAAATCTATTGATAATAAAAGGTGCTATTCCAGGAGCGAGGGGCCATCTTGTTATCATGAAAAAGCAAGGGATGTAGCTATGCCTACTGTTGACGTATATAACATAGCTGGAGAAAAACTAAGGCAGATAGACCTTAGAGATGATGTATTTTGCTGTGAGGTAAAGCCACATTTGATTCATGATACCCTGGTATGGCAGTCGGCAAACCGCTGGGCAGGTACAGCCAGTACTAAAAGCAGATCAGAGGTCTCAGGGGGTGGTGCAAAGCCATGGCGTCAGAAGGGTACAGGCAGGGCACGAGCAGGGACTATTAGATCTCCTTTATGGAGAGGTGGTGGTGTAATCTTTGGCCCTAGCAATAGAAATCGCGCCAAAAAATTACCTAAAAAGGTGAGGAAGGCAGCTCTACGTTCTACCTTGAGTATGAAATTAAATGAGCATGTGCTTAAGGTAGTTGATAAGATAGCATTGGAAGATGCAAAGACAAAACTTTTCTTGAAGGCATTGGACTTGCTAGGGATGGAGAGCGCCCTGATGGTTATGGGCAATATTGATAAAGCGGCAATGTTGGCCTCAAGGAATGTTAGTCATAGCAAGGTCTTGGATGTGAGAGGGCTTAATATTTATGATCTACTCAAATATAAAGGGTTGATACTTGATCTTGATGCCATAACATGGATCGAGGAGGCTTTGTGTAAATGAAAGATTTTACAAGGATGATTGAGTCTCCATTGATTACAGAAAAGGGCACAACTCTGCGTCAGGAAGGTAATAAAATAATCTTTAAAGTTGCTAAAGATGCCAACAAGGTAGAGATAAAAAAAGCAGTAGAGAGCCTTTTCAATGTGCATGTGGAAGGCGTGCGGACTCTAATAGTAAAGGGCAAAAAAAAGAGGTGGGGGCGTCATGAGTACAAAACTTCTACCTGGAAGAAGGCCATTGTAAAAATAAGAGATGGGGAGAGCATTGAAATCTATGAAGGGGTATAAGATATGGCGATAAGGGGATTTAGTCCTACATCAGCTGGAAGACGGACTATGACGGTCTCTAGATTTACAGAGATCACTAGGAGTGAACCTGAAAAATCGTTAACTCACTATATAAAGAACAGGGCAGGCCGCAATAATGTGGGCCGTATTACAGTGCGACAGCAGGGGGGTGGACACAAAAGGCTCTATAGAATTATTGATTTCAAACGTGACAAGGTTGGTGTGCCTGGGAAAATAATAACTATAGAATACGATCCTAACCGTTCTGCTAGAATTTCTTTGGTCTGTTATGCAGATGGAGAGAAGAGATACATTCTTTGGCCAGAAGGCTTGAGTGTAGGAAATTCCGTGATTACATCGGATGATGCTGATATAAAGCCTGGTAATGTGCTTAGGTTGAAGTCAATACCACCCGGCACCTTTGTTCACAACATAGAGGTTAGGCCTGATAAAGGGGGGCAGGTTATAAGGGCTGCCGGGACATATGGTCAGATATTGGCTAGGGAAGATAGATATGTCCATGTAAAGATGCCCTCTGGTGAGGTAAGGAAGATATTTTCCGAATGTAGGGCTACTATTGGCCAAGTGGGCAATGCAGATCATTCTAATATTACTATAGGTAAGGCAGGTAGGTCTCGCTGGTTTGGTGTCAGGCCTACAGTGAGGGGTGTTGCAATGAATCCTGTGGATCATCCACATGGTGGAGGGGAAGGCAGGGTGAAAGGTAATCATCCGACCTCTCCATGGGGTGTTCCTACAAAGGGGCATAAGACCAGGAAACATCACAAAGGCTCAAGCAAGTATATAGTAAAGAGGAGGAAATAAGGAGTGTCTCGCTCACTTAAAAAAGGGCCGTTTGTTGATGATCATCTTTTGAAAAAGGCGCTTGAGGCTAGTCAGTCAGGTAGCAGTAGGGTAATAAAGACTTGGTCTAGGCGGTCAGTTATACTGCCCGAGTTTGTAGGCCTTACCTTTGCTGTACATAATGGCAAAAAGTTTATACCAGTTTATGTTACAGAAGAGATGGTAGGTCACAAATTAGGCGAATTTTCTCCTACACGGACATTTTATAGTCATGCCGCAGATAGGAAGTCCAAGAGGAAGGAGCGGCATTAGATATGGAGGCAAAGGCGGCACTTCGATACTCAAGGATTTCACCCAGAAAGACCAGGCTTGTAGCAGATCAGGTAAGAGGAAAATCAATAGGGGAGGCCTTGAGAATTTTGGCTCATATGGATAAGAAAAGGGCAGCTGTAATATCTAAGATACTTAATTCTGCTGTGGCCAATGCTATGGCTACAGGGGTCATGGATGTAGATAATCTTTATGTTAAGTCTATTGTGATAGATGGTGGCCCTACTATAAAACGATTTAGACCGCGTGCAATGGGTAGAGCGGGTCGTATATTAAAGAGGACAAGTCATATATCAGTAGTATTAGAAGAGAGTTAGGGAGGATTAGTGGGACAAAAGGTTCATCCGTACGGGTTTAGGCTGGGCATAACAAAGGATTGGAAGGCCAAATGGTTTGCTGACAAAGGGTTTTCTGGCATGTTTTTAGAGGATGTAAAGATACGGCAATTTGTGTTCGAAAATTTGAAGCATGCAGGAATATCAGATGTTGTAATTGAAAGGGCTGCTAATAAGGCTAAGGTGATTATCTATACAGGTAGGCCTGGCCTTGTGATAGGGCGTAAGGGTCAGGGTACAGAGCAACTAAAGAATGATTTAGTTAAGTTCGCTACCAGTGATATCATGTTGGAGATAAAAGAGGTAAGGAGATCAGAGACAAACGCCCAGATTGTTGCAGAGGGCATTGCCAATCAGTTGGTTCGAAGGGTGGCCTACAGGCGTGCTATGAGACGAGCAGTAACTCAGGCCATAAGGATGGGTGCACAAGGCATAAAGGTCGCCTGTGCTGGTAGGTTGGCAGGGGCTGAGATAGCCAGGAGAGAATGGTATATGGAAGGAAGGGTACCCCTACATACATTGAGGGCTGATATAGATTATGGATTTGCCCAGGCCCATACTGTATATGGCGTCATAGGTGTGAAGGTTTGGATTTTTAATGGTGAGGTAATAAAGAAAGAAGAAGGGGTTAGGGCGTAAGGGAGAGTTGGGCTATGTTGATGCCAGGTAAGGTTAAATACAGGAAACAGCAACGAGGGCGTATGATGGGTTCTCGAGAGAAAGGCTCTAGAGTAAGCTTTGGTCGATATGGGCTGCAGGCATTAGAGCCCTATTGGATTACTGCAAGGCAAATAGAGTCTGCTAGGATTGCTATAACACGTTCTGTTAAGAGGGGTGGGAATATATGGATCAGGATTTTTCCTGACAAGCCAATTACTAAGAAACCTGCTGAAACCAGGATGGGTAAGGGCAAGGGAACACCTGAGGAATGGGTTGCTGTAGTGGGACCAGGCAGGATTCTATTTGAGATTGATGGTGTGACTCGTGATCAGGCAAAGGGGGCATTCCGTCTGGCTTCTCACAAACTTCCTATAAAGACACGATTTGTAGTACGGGAGGGTCTTGATGAAGCCGAGTGAGTTAAGAGAAAAATCAGCAGATGAGTTGCTTCAAGTAAAGGCCAAGATTGAAAGAGAACTTATGGATACCCGGTTTAAAGATACAACAGGTCAATTAAAAGATATGACCCTCATTCAAAAATTGAAGGCTGATATTGCAAGGATACATACTATTCTTGGAGAAAAAAGTAGACAAGGGAAGGCTTAAAGAGATGGAGTTTGAAGGCTTAGTCACCAGTGATAAGATGGACAAGACAGTGATTGTCTCTGTTGAGAGATTAGAGAAACACCGTGTCTTTAAAAAATATATTCGTAGGCGAAAAGTTTTTAAGGCACATGATGAGAGAAACGAATGCAGGCTGGGAGATAAGGTCCTTATACGACAGTGTCGGCCGTTGAGCAAAGGCAAGCATTGGCGGGTTGTAAGCATTCTAAAAAGGCAAGATTAGGTCCGTCTTGGGCGGAGCGGAGGTTGGTACATGATTCAGCAGCAGACAAGACTAAAGGTGGCAGATAATTCTGGTGCGAGAGAGGTAATGTGTATAAAGGTCCTTGGCGGTACTAGACGAAGATATGCCTCTTTGGGGGATATTATAGTTGTGAGTGTCAAGCAGGCCCTACCTCAGTCAAGGGTGAAGAAGGGGGATGTATGTAAGGCTGTTGTGGTAAGGACAAAGAGGACATACAAAAGGAAAGATGGTTCATGTATAAGGTTTGATGAGAATTCTGCAGTACTTTTAAATAACCAAATGGAGCCTGTCGGTACACGTATCTTTGGGCCTGTAGCCAGGGAGCTCAGGGCTAAGAAATTTATGAAGATAGTCTCCCTTGCGCCTGAGGTGGTCTAAAAGGGGTAGATAATGGCGAAGCATAAATCCAGCAAGATAAGAAAGGGTGATACTGTAGAGGTGATAAGTGGCAAGAACCGTGGTAGAAGGGGAAAGGTGATAAAGCTGTTAAAGAAGAAGGATAGAGTGCTTGTAGAGAGGGTTAATCTGGTTAAAAGACATCAGAAACCAACCAAGACAACTCAAGGGGGGATTGTTGAGAAGGAATCAGGTATTCATATCTCGAATATAGCACTGGTGTGTTCTAAGTGTGATCGAGGCGTAAAGGTGGCATATAAGTTTCATGCCGGTGGTGAAAAGGTAAGGATTTGTGGACGCTGTGGAGAAGAGTTGGATGTATGAGGTAGGAAAAAATGGTTAGGTTGAAGGACTTATACAATCAAGAAGTGATACCTGTACTTATCCAGGAATTCGGGTATAAGAATGTGCACCAGGTCCCTAAGCCTGTAAAGGTGGTTATAAACATGGGGCTCGGGGAAGCCGTACAGGATATAAAGGTGATTGATAGAGCCATTGAGGAGCTGAAAGTTATTTCAGGTCAGATGCCCATTGTTACCAGGGCAAGGAAGTCTATAGCTGCATTTAAAATCAGAGATGGGGTGCCTATAGGTTGCAAGGTAACCCTCAGGGGCAAGATGATGTATGAGTTTTTGGATAGGTTGATCAATGCAGTTCTACCCAGGGTTAGGGATTTTAGAGGTGTATTATCTAAGGGTTTTGATGGTAGAGGCAATTATACCTTAGGTCTAATTGAGCAGACAGTATTTCCAGAGGTTGACTATGATAAGGTTGATAAGGCTCGGGGTATGAATATAACTATTGTTACTACTGCCAAGACAGACGAAGAAGGCAGATCCCTTCTTAAGGCCTTCGGGGTGCCGTTTAGGAGGTAGAAGGTAGGTTATGGCCAAAAAATCTATGATAGCAAAGGCAAAAAGGCCACCAAGATTTAAGGTAAGGCAATATAACAGGTGTATTATTTGTGGAAGGCCAAGGGGATATTATAGAAAGTTTGGTGTTTGCAGGATATGCTTAAGGACATATGCGATGAAGGGAGATATCCCTGGTATAAGAAAATCTAGTTGGTAGAAGGGATGGCAAGAAATGCTTACTGATCCTATTGCAGATATGATTACAAGGATAAGAAACGGAGGACAGGCAATGCGGGCAGTGGTTGATGTGCCTGCATCCAAGATGAAGATAGCTGTTGCGGATATCCTTAAAAGAGAAGGGTATATAAAAGGATACAAGGCAATAGAGGATGGAAAACAGGGAATATTGAGGGTAACCTTGAAATACTATAATGCTCGATCTGTGATTAGTGGTATTGAGAGGATATCCAAGCCAGGTCGGAGGGTATACCTAGGGGCTTCAGAAATCCCAAGGGTCAGGGGCGGATTAGGGATAGCCATAGTGAGTACATCCAAAGGGGTCATGACAGGCCACAATGCCCGAGCAAAAAGGGTAGGTGGTGAAGTATTATTGAGAGTGTGGTAAGGAAGATGTCTAGGGTTGGAAAGATGCCTATACCAGTGCCAGATGACGTAGATGTTAAGATAGATGGAGACAATATAAAGGTAAGTGGACCCAAAGGTTTGTTGTCCAAATCTATTATAGGTAATATTGATATAAAACAGGAAAAGGGGCAGTTATTTGTAATGGCCTTAGATGATTCAAGACAGACAAGGGCTTTTTATGGTCTTGTAAGGTCGTTAGTTAACAATATGGTTGTAGGTGTAACCCAGGGGTTTAAAAAGGCGCTTCAGATAGTAGGTGTAGGATACAGAGCTGAAGCCAAGGGAGATCGTTTGATATTAACAGTTGGATACTCACACCCTGTAGAATTTATACTGCCGAAAGGTATTTCAGCCAAGGTCTCCAAGGAGGGGGTTATAGAGATAGAGGGCATTAATAAAGAACTTGTGGGTGATGTGGCTGCTAGGATAAGGAAGATAAGACCTCCGGATGCATATAAAGGAAAAGGTATACGGTATTTAGGAGAGCAGATTAAGCTCAAACCTGGTAAGAGCGCTGCAGCTAAGGCTTAAATAATACAAGGAGATATATTATGCGTGCCCAAAGTGTTAAGGGACAAGGAAGAAAGATTCGGCATTTGAGAATACGCAAGAAGGTAGAAGGTAACCACGCCCAGCCCAGGTTCAGTATTTATAGGGGTAATAGACATATATATGTTCAGATTATAGACGATACAAAGGGTAATACCTTGGTTAGTGCATCTAGCCTGAGTCCAGAGATAAGGGATAAGATTAAAGGGTTTACTTTAGATACTGCTAAGGAGGTAGGGGTTCTCCTAGCCAGGAAGGCAAAGGAAAAGGGAATTGAGAAGGTAGTGTTTGATAGGGGGGGGTACAAATACCACGGTAAGATAAAGGCATTGGCTGATGCGGCAAGGACTGAGGGCCTAAAATTTTGATTAAGGAGATTGGAGTTGGCACAGATAGAAAGAATAGGAGAAGAAGAACAGCTAATAGATAAGGTAGTATATGTCAACCGTGTATCCAAGGTTGTTAAGGGGGGGAAACGTTTTCATTTTAGCGCAATGGTAGTGGTAGGAGATGGCAATGGTAAAGTGGGTCATGGTATAGGCAAGGCAAAAGAGGTGGTTGTAAGTATACGTAAAGGTATAGAGGTGGCTAAAAGGGCAATGACAGATGTGCCTGTAGTAGGTGGAACTATTCCTCACGTAGTAATAGGTGAATTTGGCGCAGGTAGAGTCCTACTAAAGCCGGCCTCGCCTGGCACGGGGATTATTGCAGGGGGTGCTATCCGTGCAGTAATGGAAGCGGCAGGGATACACAATGTAGTGACTAAGTGTTTAGGTTCCAACAATTATCACAATGTGATAAGGGCTACATTTGATGCACTTCAAAGGATAGAGCCTTTAGAATATGTGGAAGCAAAACGAGGTATAGAACTTAGTTATTTAAAAAATTATGAAAGGGAGTAGATTTTGACTGGGTGTATAAAGGTTACCCTGAAACGTTCTATTATTGGTGAGACCAAGCGTCAGCGTGCTATTGTGAGGTCTTTAGGGCTGAAAAGGCGGGGAAGGTCAAAGGTCTTAAAAGATAATCCTGGCCTACGTGGAGCTATAAAGAAGATATCGCATTTATTGGACTGGGAGGAAGTATAGATGTTGGATTTGTCTAACTTGAAACCAGCGTTAGGCTCTAAAAGGGCAGCACAACGTGTAGGTAGAGGAAATGCCTCTAGAAAAGGAGGGACTTGTGGTAGAGGTACAAAAGGGCAGAAGTCTCGTTCTGGAGGCTCCATTGCTCCTTGGTTTGAAGGTGGGCAGATGCCTATATATAGGAGACTACCTAAACGAGGATTTAAGAACATGGCTCAAAAGGAATATACTATAATCAATATACAAGATCTCCTGAGCTTTGAGGCCGGGGATGTTGTTGATATGGCGGTATTAAAGGAAAAAGGTAAGATAAAGCAAGCTAAGGCAGAGGTTAAACTCCTATCAAAAGGTGCAATTAGTTTTCCTCTCGTTATAAAGCTACACAAGGCATCCAAGGCTGCGATAGAAAAGATTGAAAAAGTTGGTGGAAGGTTTGAATTCATAGAGGAAGAAATATAGGTGGCATCAACTCTGGAAAATCTTGGTAAGGTACCTGAGCTCCAAAAGCGCATACTTTTTACCTTATTTATGTTGTTTGTTTACAGGATTGGTATACATATACCTACGCCTGGGATTGATTCAGCTATTATGGCTGAGTGGTTTGATCAGCAACGTGGTACGCTTTTAGGGATGTTTGACATGTTTGCTGGTGGGGGTTTGCGGAGTCTGTCTATATTAGCTCTGGGTATTATGCCATACATCAGTGCATCTATTATTGTTCAATTATTAGGTATAGTTCATCCTAAGTTTGAACAGCTACAAAAGGAGGGGGAAGCAGGCAGGCATAAGCTAACTCAATATACGAGATATGGTACAGTGCTGCTGTGTCTTGTTCAGAGCTATTTTATCTCTATGGGGGTAGAGCAGATGACAGGGCCAGCTGGTGAGCCAGTAGTCTTATATCCAGGATGGTCATTTAGGTTGATTGCTATGATTACCATGACTACAGGGACATGTTTCCTTATGTGGTTGGGTGAGCAGATAACAGAAAGAGGGATAGGTAATGGTATCTCTTTGATCATATTTGCAGGGATTGTGGCCAGGATGCCTGTAGCTGTATATAATACCATGCGTCTTGCACGGACAGGCGAGATGCCTATCTTTGGTGTCCTGGTCATATTAATATTTATGCTAGCTGTAGTGGCAGGGATTGTGTTTATTGAAACTGCTCAACGAAGGATACCGATACAATATCCAAAACAGATAAGAGGACGTAAGGTCTATGGTGGGCAGAGCACGCATCTGCCTTTGAAGATAAATACCTCTGGGGTGATTCCTCCTATATTTGCTTCATCTATTATTGTCTTTCCTGCCACCATTGCCCAGTTTTTTCCACAGATCTCGTGGATGAAGATTGCAGCAGATGTAATGAGGCCCGGAGGGGCTATGTATAATCT
>JAGGYK010000238.1 GCA_021162585.1 Deltaproteobacteria bacterium | reverse complement strand
TTTAATTGTGGTTACATTTATAGATATAGATCACCAGATTATACCTGACAGTATCTCCATAGGAGGCATCCTAGCAGGCCTTATTGCTATTTATTGGCTACCTATTTCATATAAAGATGCCCTAATAGGGGTTGGCTTAGGGGCAGGTGTCCTTATAGCAGTAATATACGGCTATTTTCTTATCACAGGCAAACAGGGTATGGGGGGAGGGGATGTAAAGTTACTAGCCATGATAGGTGTATTTATCGGGTGGAAAGGAGTGCTATTTACCATTTTTGCATCCTCTGCTATAGGTTCTGTTGTGGGGCTTACGTGGATAGCCCTTACCCACAAGGATACCCGATCTCCCATCCCCTTTGGGCCATTTCTCTCTCTTGGGGCAATCATATATTTATTCTGGGGTGGTGCGGTTATAGATTGGTATATGAAATTTATGAATATTCAGTAGGTCTGGATATCAGAAGTTCCGTAACACCTACGTGGAAATCGTCGTTAGAACGATTATTAAGCTTTACTGCTAACGTCATTATAAATTTGAGTTTTGCACTTTGCAATCTTCACTTTTCATTGTCTGCTTAAACTTCCACCGAATTTTGAGCATATACTGGTTTCCTGACAAAAACGAGCATAACTGAAGCAATAAGGGCAAGCACCCCCCCCATAATAAAGGCCCAGTGTGAGCCTTTCATTTCCCAGACAAACCCAAAAATCACAGAGGCAGGCAACGCCCCTATCCCTATAGCAAGGTTGTAGAGGCCATATGCATTTCCTCTTGTCTCCTCAGATACCATCTCTGCCACAAAGGCCTTCTCTGTTCCTTCGCATAGTCCAAAATATAGCCCATAGGCAAAAAAGAGCCCCCATACAGCAGCCTGGCCCCCTGCAAATGCAAATCCGAGGTAGACAAGGCAATAAACTACCCATCCCCCTATGATTACAGGTTTTCTTCCAATCTTATCAGAGAGGCGTCCTCCAGGGATGGCAAATATCGTCTTGGAAATGCTTAATGTCATCCATATAATGGGGATCATGACTATGCTCACCCCTACATTTTGCGCCTTAAGCAAGAGGAATGCATCTGTAGAGTTACCCAGGGTAAATATGAGTAGAGTTATAAGAAAAAATAAAAACTGTGGATTAATTGAGCCAGCAAATGCCTTGCGCCCGGTAGAGGCCCTTTTAGGCGCCCTTTCTGTAACTACGAAATATGCCAATGTAATGGCTATGATACCTGGAATAATAGATAAGAGAAACACTGTCTTTATAGAGAAGCCACCCCATTGGATAAGGGCAGTAGCTATGAGAGGACCTACAATTGCCCCTAGATTATCCATGGCACGTTGGAACCCAAATGCAAACCCCCTGGTCTTATCTGTTACAGAATCTGCAAGCAGCGCATCCCTAGGCGCAGTCCTGATACCCTTTCCTACTCGGTCTGCAAGGCGAAAAAAGAGCACATGCCACCAGTTAGTTGCAATCCCAATAAGTGGCCGCAAGAGATTCGATATGGTGTAGCCTGCTGCAAATATTGGTTTTCTTTTGCCAAATCTATCGGAAAGAGATCCTGATATGTATTTCAATATAGATACAGTTGTCTCTGCTATACCTTCTATAATACCCAGGGTTAAAACACTGGCATGAAGCACACTTGTCAAAAAAATCGGCAGTAGGGGATATATCATCTCACTTGATGCATCATTCATAAAGCTTATAAGCCCGAGGCCTAATACATTCCTTTTATCCTTAGTATTGAGGGACATAAAAAATCCTTTGATTTCATATAATTTTGAGCCCAATACCATATGGGCATATCGTCATACAAGAAAATTTTAGTCCCTAGTGTATGAAGAGTAGGAGAAAATCTAAGCTTCTTCCACACTCATTACACAATATCAGTATAGCCCTTGTAAGATTTACATAGAATAGACTATAATAAACCTATGCCAAAGATGCGTATAAATAGATACATTGCACGCTGTAACATTATGGCTAGACGTGGTGCAGACTCTCTAATAAAGACAGGGAGAGTATTTATCAATTCAAGGCCGGCATCTATTGGGGACATTGTAGATACAGATATAGATAACGTTACCATAGACGGAAAGCAAATATCACTAAAAGAGAACTACTACCTTGCACTGTATAAACCAAAGTTCGTAGTCACCACTATGAAGGATCCTCAGGGTAGAGTATGCATAAAGGATTTTATACCAAAGCGCTACAGAGGGGTATTCCCGGTGGGGAGATTGGACTTTGATGCACAAGGCCTTATTATACTTACTAATGATGGTGATTTTGCCCATATTATCCATCATCCCTCATTTAATATCCCGAAGGTCTATGATGTAAGAGTCATGCCAAGGGCAACAGAAAATGCTATAAAAAAAATGGAACAGCCTATATTTTTAGATGGGATAAAGACCAGGCCAGCTCGTATAGAAAAAATAGGCAATAATGGTGATACTACATATATGAAAATCACCTTACAACAGGGCATAAAGAACCAGATAAAACGTATGGCAAACCTTGTTGGATTAAATGTAATATCTATAAAAAGAATATCCATAGGACCTGTTAGCCTAAAGGGCATGAAGCCAGGAGACATCAGGCCTCTTAGTAGTGCAGAGATATATGCTATACATAAGCCTTTAGAAAAACATAAAAAAGCTTGACTTGCATACATAACCACTTTATATTTATTATATATTTGCTCTGGGAGGTATAAATGAATAAGTCTGAGTTGGTAGAAGAGCTTTCACTCCGATTGGATATACCCCAAAAAAAGGCTGAAGCTGTAATAAACACAATATTTAATGCTATTGTAGATGCCATGAAGCAAGACCGCCGTATAGAGATAAGAGGGTTTGGCAGCTTTACAATGAGATATTATAAGCCGTATACGGGGAGAAATCCAAAGAGTGGAAAGAAAATAGATGTAAAGGCCAAGAGACTACCCTTTTTTAAAGCAGGCAAGGACATAAAGGAACGTGTAACTTCCAAATAATGCAACAGGTTGTCTAATTATTATACCGCTCAACGTCCTAATATTGATGCTAGATAACAAATAAGGTATAATTGAATAATAAATAAGCAAGGATAAGTTGTATGGGCAGATACAAGATTTTAGTTGTAGATGATGAAATTCAGAATAGAGAATATTTGGCAGAAGTGCTTATCCCTGCAGGATATGAGGTGGGTTATGCTGAGGGTGGGAAGGATGCCATTGCCAAGATGTCTCAAGATGTATATCATATTGTACTTACTGATCTTTATATGCCCGAGCTTGATGGTCTAGGGGTAATACAGCATATAATTGAAAGCAACTTGAATTGTGTAGGCATCATATACACAGGATACGGATCTATAAAGACAGCGGTAGATGCCATGAAGATAGGTGCCTTTGATTATATAACCAAACCGTTTAAGCCAGACGAGATTATAGTCGTGATACAAAAGGCCATAGAGTATCTAAATTTACGGGAAGAAAATTTACATCTCAAGGAACAGTTAAAGTCACGATACAAATTTGACAACATAGTAGGCAATTCTGATAAGATGCAAAAGGTCTTCGAGATGGTGGAAAAAATAGCCGCTACTGAGTCTACTGTCCTGATTTTAGGCGAGTCTGGTACAGGCAAAGAGCTTATTGCAAGGGCTATCCATTATAATTCCCCCAGGGGCGGGCACCCCTTTGTTCCTGTAAACTGTGGGGCTATCCCAGAGGAACTTTTAGAAAGTGAATTGTTTGGTCATGAAAAAGGGGCGTTTACTGGGGCATTTAGAGCTAGGATGGGTAGATTTGAGCTCGCTCAAGGGGGTAGTATCTTTTTAGATGAGATATCTGAAATGAGCCCAAGCCTACAGGTGAAGCTTTTAAGAGTCTTACAGGAACGCGAATTTGAACGTGTAGGTGGTGTAAGACCTATAAAGGCAGATATAAGGATTATTGCTGCTACGAATAAAGATCTTGATGAAGAGGTAAGAAAAGGCCGATTCAGAGAAGATCTCTATTATAGACTTAATGTCATCCCAATACGCCTTCCTCCACTTAGAGAGAGAAGAGATGATACTCCGCTTCTTATAAAGCACTTCCTTGAAAAATACAATTCAGGCCCCTCTAATAAAATAACAGACTTTAGCAAGGATGCAATGGCGGTCCTCATGCAGTATAAATGGCCGGGCAATGTTAGAGAACTGGAGAACCTTGTAGAGCGCATGGTAGTTCTCTGTGATGGTCCTGTAGTGAATATAACAGATCTACCAGACAAAATCCTGGCCGGCTCTTCTGATGGATCCTCCTGTGTCCCGCAGATAGAGCTGCCCGAGGGGGGTATAGACTTGTCCTCTGCAGTAAATGAATTCGAAAGGACTATCATCATGCAGGCGCTAGCCAAAAGTGGTTGGGTAAAGAACAGGGCTGCCCGGCTTTTACATGTAAACCGTACCACTTTAGTTGAAAAGATAAAAAAACAAAAACTCCAAAAACCCACTGAACTGGATCACTTAAATGGGTAGAACATAACAATCAGCTTTCAGCCATCAGCCCGTCTGCATCTCCGATTGGCAATATCTTCTTGGCCTTGTCTCCTACCTCGTTGGCCAATGATCCCCGACCCTGAGGCATGGGCAGGCATTCAGCTTAAAAAAGAATACGTGGACAGTGGTGAGTGGTAAGTTGTGAGAGCAACTATCAACAGTTGAACACTAAAACTCATTGAAAAACATAGCGTTATTTATTATTTTCTTTTTGGCTATTATCTTCCTTATCTCTATCAGAATCTTCTATAACAATCCGCACCCTACTTATTCGGTTGCCCCTCATGCGTTCTACTCTAAAATGCATGTCTTCCCATACAACATCGTCACCTTCTTCTGGAATCCTGTCCAGAAGTCCGTAAATAAGACCACCTATTGTATCAAACTCCCCAGGAAATTCCCTGTCAATGTATCTATTCAAATCCCTAAGCCCAATGTTGCCCCTCACCAAAAATGTGTTTGGACTTACAGGCACAACAGGTGTAAAGATGTTGTCGTGCTCATCCATAATCTCACCAACGATTTCCTCAAGGATGTCTTCAAGGGTGATGGCTCCCTTTACAGTACCATACTCGTCCACGACAAATGCCAGAGGGATATGCAACCGTTGAAAGTCTACAAGTTGCTTAAAGATGGATTTTGTCTCTGGAACAAAGTTCGCCTCCCTAAGGCAACCTTTGAGTCTAAAGCTTTCCTTGTGATTTACAAAACGCCAGACATCCTGGATATGGAGATACCCCATGATATTATCCGGGCTATTTTTATAAACAGGATACCTGGAAAACTTGTGTGTAATAATTATATTCAATATGTCATCAAAGCTGCTACTTTCTGGAATACATATAAGGTCGTTTAATGGCAGCATAACCTTCCTTACAGGTACAGTATCCATATCCATAATAGCAATTAGCATATTTGCCTTTGATTCTTGTATAAATCCTTCTTTACGTCCCATTACTATAACAGAGCCAACATCTTCTTCTGTCAATGGATCAACATCCCCCATATCCACCCTAAAAAGTGATAAGATACCTTTTGATGCCAGGTTGAGTACATGGGCTACAGGGCTGAAGACCTTTATGATTCCTATCAAGGGATAGGCCACCATCATAGAGACATTATCTGGTTTGTATGCTGCTAATGTCTTTGGGGTAATCTCTGCAAATATAAGGACAATTATAGTCATCGCTATAGTGGCATATAGAATCCCCTTCTCCCCAAACATAAAGATAAAAAGCGCAGTAGCTATGGCTGAGGCCAGGATATTTACAAAATTGTTGCCAAGAAGAATTGTGCTTATAAGGCGATCAGGTTTTTTTAATATATACTCTACTCTAGATGCATTCGGATCACCTTTGTCTGCAAGGTGTCTTATGCGGAATCGATTTGATCGCATAAAAGCGGTCTCACTCCCTGAGAAAAATGCAGAGAAGCCTATAAGTATTATTAGAAGTACTAAATACAACATAGTACTAAATGGCATTTGTATCAGTCACCTCCTGGTATGAAGGGGTTGGTCAAACAGATGCAGTTGCACTGCCCTGTGCTGAAACTTATCTTCATAAGATGAAATATATTCTGGGGGGATCTTGCCCAAAAACTCTGATGGCCTTGCAGGCGAGCAAACAAGATAAAGATGATCTAAGGCTCGAGTGATTGCCACGTAAAATAGGTTCCTCTCTTCTGCAATCTCTCCATTTGCCAAAGGGAATACCCCTTGGGCCAGGCCTGTTATAAAGACACAACCAAACTCTAAGCCTTTTGCTGCATGTGCTGTGAGGACCCTGACCTTTTCCCCTGTGAGAGCGCCTTGATCATTGCTTAATTTGCACCACTTTATGAATTCATTAACATCACTGCCAAAGGTTTGAGCATACTTGTAAAAGTCATGGGATTTGTCTATCTTGGATAGCTTAAACAAACCAGATCTTTCTATCTCGTCTAGCCGATCACTTATACTCCCTGATAAGGATTTTATAAGATTTTCTGCATCCCTTATCCTTTCTGCAACAGAACGATCAATCGTAAAACCTGCCTTCATACGCTCCAACGCCTTCTCCCCAACACCTTTAACCAGAGGTATCCAACTGTCATCTTCAAGTATTGTAATCCTTTGCGCAACTGAGTCTATCTCAGAAAATGGCCTGGCATAGGCAGACTCAAAAGGGATAGATGCCTTTTTAAGCTCATCTGCTATCTGCTCGGCCTGTGTGGAAGTGCGTACAATTACTGCAATATCCCCTAATGAATACTCAGCCTTGGCCTTGCCTACTGTAGAATGGGAAAGTCCCCCAGCCAGAGCATCTACTTCCTTTGCTATGTAAAAAGAAGGTGAAGTTGTCTTTACAACCTTTATTGGTGGCCCTTGTTTCGAGCTCACAACAATCTTGCGCCCTATAAATACATTTGATGCCCCTGCAATGGTAGTATTTAGTCTGTATGTATCCTTTAATTCTACGATAGCTACCTCAGGAAAGTCTTTAAAAAATGCATCAAATGCATGGGGGTGGGATCCTCGAAAGCCATATATAGCCTGGTTTGGGTCTCCTATTACCATTATACTTTTGGCTCTTTTCCCAAGTGCCCTTAAAAAATGATATTGCATGGGGTTTATATCCTGAAATTCATCCACCATAATATGGTCCCATATAGGCAGAAACCGCGAGGCATCTATAATCCTTATTGCTTCCATTATAAGGCCTTCAAACGGGTAAAGACCTTTTCGCCTGAGGTCATCTAATTCTTTCTGCTCTTCCTTCTCTATCCCCTGTTGTGTAGACAGATGCAATATCATGTTCGAAACAAAGGCCCTGGGGTCATTAATCCCCCTTGCCATAGCTCTTTTTACAAGGAGTGGTTCATCTGCTATCTCAAAAGCAAGGCCTGCTTTATGAAGTATTTTGGCTGCAAGTGCATGAAAGGTATATATATCCAGATCATTCATACCCAGTCTATCTTTGATCTCCTGGGCTACCTTTGTGGTAAAGGTTATTGCTAGGATACATCGATGCTCTATACCTTGTTGTATTAACTGCCTTACCCGCTCTACAAGGACCCTGGTTTTTCCAGTACCCGGGCCTGCCTTGACTATCAGATAACCCTGCCCAAAACCTACGGCGTGTCTCTGGTCTTTATTAAGCTTAAGAACACTATCCTTACTTGCTTCATGGACTACTGCCTTTGTTAGGTAAGTACGCTTTTTTGGGATATCAAAAGGTAATGCCATATCCTTAAACAGGCCATCCCTCTCCAGGTCATGAAAGATCTTTATCTTACCGAACTTCCCATCAAAACCAGGCTGTTTTTCTACATCGCAGCTGCGCATCCTGGATATGGCAAGTGCTAATACATCGCCTGCTGCTTCCTTTATTTCATCTAAATCAACGTCTAACAGTAATGGCAACTCCCCTCCAAAATGCCTTACCAATCTATCGTAGCATGACCTAACCTTTATAGATGTAGGACCTACATGCATAATCTCCCCAAGGATCTCTGCTAAAGGGATGAGAGAATAAAAAGGCCTTGCTTTGTCTGGCATCTTGCCTTCTTCTCTATCAGATAGGGCCATTACACGATTTAATACCCCAATGGTCAATGGTTTTCCGCAGACAGGACATATACCCCCTAATCCCTTTGTCTCCTCAGGGCTTAGCGCCACGTCACAGGTGCGATGTCCATCCAGATGATATTTCCCCTCTTCAGGAAAAAATTCTATTGTACCTGAAAGGCCTTGTCCTGTTTTTAGGGCATCAAGCATAGAGAAGTAATCAAGTTCTGCATCAAATATGGTAGCCTCTCTGCCTATCTTTTCTGTAGAATGGGCATCAGAATTTGATACAAGATGATATCTGTCAAGAGAACTTACCTGCCAGTTCATGGGGGGGTCAGAAGAAAGTCCTGTCTCAACAGCAAATATATAAGGTTCTAAATCACCATAACATTGTCTAATAGAATCAAAACCAGACTTGGACCCTAGTGCAGAAAACCATGGAGTCCAGATATGGGCAGGTATAAGAAATGCATTGTCATCTGCTTCTAACACTATCTCTAACAGGTCTCTGGATGTAATCCCCAGGATAGGTCTGCCATCAGAGATAATATTACCTCTTTGTGCTAAGGCAGCACTTATTTTATGTATTGCATCCATGGTTGGGGCACCGAGCAGATGGTGCACCTTTCTTACCTTAACCCCTTGCTTATATATTGTGCTGATCTCAGCAGTTAATAAGAAGCGTATGCCTGTATCCTGACCCTTAAGACGCATTAGTCCTGGTTCAGCTGGGGCTAGATTTTCCTCTAGCTCTTTGCTCCAGAGGGGATGTGTAAAATCTCCTGTACCCAGGACCTTTATACCCTTTTTTGCTGCCCCCTTGTCTAGCTCAGATATTGTAAGCGTCTTACTCGTTGCCCTGGAAAACCTAGAATGTACATGCAGATCTGCTAGAAATTTCATTATCTTTTATATGAAAATGGTTATTACCATCTTTATTTCACGCAAGATGTAGGGGCCTTTTGTCCTCATCGGCCCGTTCAAAAAAACGGGCCCTACTTTTGAATTTAGTACGAAAATAACATATACTTTCATCCTTTCCGCCTTTGGCGGATGCCCAGCAGGCATGGGGGTTTAAATAGTCCGCCACAATTCGGGCGGGAAGGACTAGTATGTACCCTTTCAATCTTTCCTCTTTTACTCCTGAATACGACGTCTTGCTCTTATTAAACCATTCTGGTATCTTTTTAAAGAAATGAGATTCAAGCGATTACATATTATATTGGTTTTTATTACCATATCTTTAATGTTATCATGTTCAAAAGATAATAACAAGGGCCTTGTACCTGATGATATAGGTGATGACAACCCAGCCTATGGAGACATCCTTATGATGACATCTATTGGTGATGCCTCAAATCTTATACCCATGCTGGCATCTGATGGCGCATCGCATGAAGTAGCAAGCCTTATCTACAATGGACTGGTAAAGTACGACAAAGACTATCGTATAATAGGTGATTTAGCTCAGTCATGGGAGATTAAAGATGGGGGCAATATTATAAGATTTCATCTAAGAAAAGATGTGATGTGGCATGATGGGTCTCCTCTTAGCGCAAGAGACGTAATGTTTACATATAAAACTATTATAGACCCCTCTACTCCTACTGCATATTCAGGCAAGTACAAATTGGTGAAAAAGGCTAAAGTTATAGATGATTATACCTTTGAGGTGGCCTATGAAAAACCTTTTGCACCTGCACTCATAAGCTGGGGACTTGAGATTATCCCCGAGCACCTATTAAAAGGTAAAGATATAGCCACTTCCCCACTTACCAGGGCCCCTATAGGTACAGGGCCGTTCAAGTTTAAGAGGTGGGATGCAGGATCTAAGATTGTTTTAGAGGCAAATAAAGCATATTTTGACTCAAGACCTTATCTGTCAGGACTCTGTTACACCATCATACCGGATCAGACCACACAATTCATGGAACTCAAGGCAGGGGGTATTGACCTAATGGGACTATCTCCTCTGCAATATCTCAGGCAGACCGATTCTCCTAAGTTTAAAAGTATGTATAATAAATATAAATATCTAGCTGATGGCTATACATATCTGGGATTTAATCTAAGGCGGGCCCCTTTTGATAACAGGACGATAAGACAGGCTATAGCCTATGCCATAGACAAGGAAGAAATCATCAAGGGAGTGCTACTCGGTCTTGGTAAGATAGCAACAGGACCTTATAAGCCAGGGACCATCTGGTATAATCCAGATGTTAAGAGATATCCATATGATAGGGATAAAGCCAAAGACCTTTTAAAAGAGGTGGGATTTGAGGACCATGATGGGGATGGTATTATAGACAAAAATGGCAAGCCACTTGAATTCACTATCATTACCAATCAGGGAAACCCCTTGAGGAAAAAGGCCGCTCAGATCATTCAACAGAGATTAAAGAACGTGGGTATAAAGGTAAATATACGGATTATAGAATGGACTGTATTCTTAAAGGAGTTCGTGGATAAATCCAACTTTGATGCTGTCATCCTTGGATGGAACATCTTACAGGACCCGGACCTTTACACTGTATGGCACTCAGACAGTAAACTTAATTTCATCGGCTATAAAAATCCAGAGGTAGACCAGCTCTTAGAAGAAGGGAGGCATACATTTGATCAAAAAAAGAGGAAATCCTGTTATTTCAGGATACAAGAGATCTTGGCAGAGGATCAGCCATATGTATTTTTATATGTGTCTTACAGTCTCCCTATTATTAGTGCTAGATTTAAGGGTATAAACCCAGCACCTGCTGGCATTATGTACAATATTAAAGACTGGTATGTGCCAAAGGCATACCAAAGATATCATGTCGTTCCTTGAAGGCCATGCTTGGATACCTCTTAAAACGCCTTGCCGAACTAGTTCCTACATTTATAGGCATTACTATTGTCTGTTTCTTAGTAATACACCTTGCCCCGGGTGAGCCTACAGCCCTTCAGACCGAATTGAATCCCAATATCACACACGAGGCCATAGAACAACTGAGACATCACTATGGTCTGGATAGACCCCTTACTGTACAATACTGTATATGGGTAAAAAATCTCCTAAAATTGGATTTTGGCAGGTCTATTTCATCAGATGAGAGACCTGTATGGGAAAAGATAAAGAAGAGACTCCCTATTACACTCTATATCAATATAGCCTCTCTGGTTATCATCTTTCTTGTTGCCATCCCCCTGGGTGTTATCTCTGCTGTAAGACATGGGAGCGCCCTTGATAGAACAATCACAGTAGGAGTATTTATTGGTTTTTCTGTTCCGGGTTTCTGGCTTGCCCTTATCTTGATGGATGTGCTTGGTGTAAGGTTAGGGGTCCTTCCAATATCAGGACTGCATTCACCTGGTTATCTGCATATGGGCATGATAGAAAGGATAGTAGATCTTACAAGGCATTTGATATTGCCAGTATTAATATCTGCTGTTGGGTCACTAGCAGGGATGAGCAGATACATGAGATCCAGCATGTTAGAGGTAATACATCAGGACTACATCATTACTGCCAGGGCAAAAGGACTGCCTGAAAGCAAGGTTATCTATAAGCATGCCATGAGAAATGCACTACTTCCAGTAATTACCATTTTAGGGTTATCCATACCAGGGCTTATAGGTGGGAGTGTTATATTTGAGAGCATCTTTTCAATACCAGGCCTGGGCCAGTTGTTTTATCAAGCAATCATGATGCGGGATTATAATATGATCATGGGTAGCCTTACAATCGGTGCAATCTTAACTTTAGCAGGAAACCTTACAGCGGATATTGCCTACAGTATAGCAGATCCAAGGATAAGGGTACATTAATGGGCTTCTGGAAAAGATTTTTAAGAGATCCCATAGCAGTTACGGGTCTAATCCTTGTGCTTGTATTCTTTGTTATATCCATATTTGCACCCATTATTGCCCCGTATGACCCTAACACCATAAATGTGGATTGTATCCTTTCTGCCCCATCGATGACTCATATATTTGGCACAGACGAACTGGGCAGAGATGTGTTTTCTCGAATGGTGTATGGCGCCGGGATATCCCTAAAAGTCGGGTTTGTTGCAGTGGGGATATCTGTGGCCATAGGGATAGCCCTGGGCTCTATTGCAGGTTACTATGGTGGTCTGGTAGATATGGCTATAATGAGGCTTGTAGATATCATGCTCTGTTTCCCCTCGTTTTTCCTGATCCTTACAGTGATCGCCTTTATGGAGCCAAGCATATTCAATATCATGGCAGTGATTGGGCTTACATCATGGATGGGGATTACAAGACTTGTGCGTGCGGAATTTTTGAGCCTGAAAGAGAGAGACTTTGTGCTAGCTGCACGGGCAATGGGCGCAAGTAACCTGAGGATCATCTTTATCCATATTCTACCAAATGCAATGGCACCAGTACTTGTTACAGCCGCTCTGGGAGTAGCATCTGCAGTCCTTACAGAATCTGCCCTATCCTTTTTAGGCATAGGGGTACAACCCCCTACACCAAGCTGGGGCAATATACTTACTCAAGGAAAGAATGTCTTGGGGCTCGCATGGTGGCTCTCCCTGTTTCCGGGAGTTGCTATTTTACTTACTGTACTTGGGTATAATCTCCTTGGTGAGGGCATAAGGGATGCTACTGACCCAAGATTAAAGAAATGACATTGTAAAAGTGTTTGTATGAAAAAGCTATTATATAGTTTTGTTGGTTTCATTGGTTGGATTCATATAAACGCGTATGAGCGATCCACGCTCACAACGAAGGATGAAAACACCCTTCCTCGGGATGGGTTCCTCTCTCGCTTGCCTGCATCGCTCTTTGATACATCCTTTAGGCTTGCTTACGGGCGCTGTCTATTCGCCTTTCAGGCTCAGAAGGGAGCGATACCCCTTTAAGCAA
>JAGGYK010000294.1 GCA_021162585.1 Deltaproteobacteria bacterium | reverse complement strand
CAATATAACGATGGAGGTGGAGTTGATACAGCCGATAGCGTTAGAAGAGGGTTTGCGTTTTGCTATTAGGGAAGGCGGAAGGACTGTTGGTGCAGGCGTAGTGGTAAAGATTATAGAGTAAGGGTAATTGCTCAAAATTTTGTGGATTTCGAGCAATTAATTGTAAAATGCAAAGCGTAAATTGAAGAATGCAAAATCAAAAAAGTATTGTTAGAATGTTTATTAGACTTTACTGCAAGGATCATTATAAATTTGAGTTTTGCACTTTGCATTTTTCATTGTCTGCTCAAGATTCCACTGAATCTTGAGCAGATACGAGTAGGTATTTGTATATGAGGGACATTGTGACATTGGCTTGCACTCAGTGTAAGAGGCGGAATTATACGACGACAAGAAACAAAAAAAAGACTCAAGACAAGCTTGAATTAAAAAAATATTGTCCTTTTTGCAGGGTACATACTTTACATAAAGAGATAAGATAAATAATTGCTTGGTGCAGGCCAGTAGCTCTAATTGGTAGAGCGCCGGACTCCAAATCCGGATGCTGGGGGTTCAAGTCCCTCCTGGCCTGCCAAATTAGCAATTTAGGTAGAAGTATGGAAAAGTTGAAGAGATTCTTTTTAGAAGTAAGGGCTGAGATGAGAAAGGTGACATGGTCTGGACGCAAAGAGGTTAGGTCTGGGACCATTGCTGTCTTGGTGCTTTCTGGTATTGTGTCAATTTTTTTATGGATTGTAGACTTTGGACTGTCTCAATTGGTACGGGTTGTGTTAGGTTGATGGAATATGGAACATAAATGGTACGTAGTTCATACATACTCGAATTTCGAAAATAAGGCCAAGAGATCTTTGGAAGAGAGAGTCAAGGCTTATGGCTGTGAAGACAAATTTTCTGGGATCCTAGTGCCTTCAGAGCAGTTTGTAAGTTTGGTGCAAGGAAAGAAAAAGACTACCTCCCGCAAATTTTTTCCTGGCTATATCTTAGTCAGGATGGAGTTGACAGATGAGACATGGCATGTAGTAATGGGGACTCCTAAGGTTACAGGATTTGTAGGTGGAAAGACTGCCCCGTCCACTATATCTGATGATGAGGTGGAAAAACTAAAGGCTCAAATAGAAGGTAGATTTGAAGGACGTGGGCTTAAGTGTGAATTTGCACGCGGAGACCAAGTGAATGTAATAGAAGGGCCATTTCAGAATTTTAGTGGTGTTGTAGGTGATGTCAGACCTGATAAAGGCAAGGTAAAAGTTTTGGTAAGTATATTTGGGAGAACTACGCCTATGGAGTTAAATTTTGATCAGATAACAAAAAAATAGATGTAAGAGGCAAAAGATGGCAAAGGAAATATTGGCAAAGATAAAGATTCACATACCTGCTGGAGAAGCAAAACCTTCTCCCCCTGTTGGCCCAGCTTTAGGCCAGCATGGAGTTAATATAATGGAGTTTTGTAAGACATTCAATGCAGCTACTCAAAAACAAAAGGGATATCTGATACCTGTAGTTGTTACAATATATAAAGACAGATCTTTTTCATTTATAACAAAGACTCCGCCAGCATCTACTTTGTTATTGAAGGCGGCAGCACTTGAGAAGGGATCTTCCAATCCTAAGACTGAAAAGATAGGTAAGGTAACATCTTCACAATTAAAAGAAATTGCAGCATTAAAGATTAAGGATTTAAATGCAAATGATATAGATGCTGCAATAAAGATAATTGCTGGGACTGCCCGAAGTATGGGAATAGAGGTCGTTGATTGAAGGGGAATTAATCTATGGCAAGGAAGGGTAAAAAGTATCTAGAGGCAAAAGCTAAGACAGATCCAAACAGGCGATATACAGTTGATGAGGCTATTTCATTGGTTTTAGATGCATCTTATGCAAAATTTGATGAGAGTGTGGATATAGCAGTAAAATTAGGGGTGGATCCAAGACATGCAGATCAGATGGTGAGAGGAGCGGTCGTACTCCCCCATGGGACCGGGAAGGCTGTGAGGGTACTAGTTTTTGCCAAGGGAGAAAAAGAGAAGGAAGCAATGGATGCCGGTGCAGATTTCGTGGGTGGTGAAGATCTGGCAGAGAAGATAAAAACAGGGTGGCAAGCCTTTGATAAGGTTATTGCTACTCCTGATATGATGTCCATAGCAGGCAAATTGGGCCGCATTTTAGGCCCTAGAGGAATGATGCCAAACCCAAAGTTGGGTACAGTAACATTTGATGTAGCTAGGACTGTAAAGGAAATGAAAGAAGGGCGGGTAGAATTTAGGGTTGATAAGGCTGGGATAATACATTGTAATATTGGTAGGATATCCTTTGGTAAAGACAAACTGCTTGACAATATCAAGATGTTGTTGGATATGATTATAAGATTAAAGCCAGCGTCCAGTAAAGGGACGTATCTTGAGGGATTGGCATTATCTAGTACTATGGGACCTGGTGTAAAGGTTGATCCACTTGAAGTAATGTCTCTTTTAAGATAAGTAGTCTCGGTTAAAGACAGCAGGTGCTTTTTAAGCATAAATCCTGCCGAGACCTGGGAATTTCCTAGATTATCTTTTGGCAGGACATAATAAAGATAAAAGATAAGAGAAAGGGGGAAGTGCTGGTTGAATAGAGATCAAAAACAGGCGTTTGTGGAACACCTACATGAGGATCTTGTAGCAAGTGATGGTGTTTTTGTTACAAACTATATAGGATTGAATGTAGAAGAAATAACTCAGCTTAGGGCAAATATCAAACAAGCTGGTGGTCGATATCAGGTGATAAAGAATACTCTTTTTCGTCGGGCTTTACAGGACACAGATATTTGTGCAATTGAGAACCTTTTTGCAGGGCCCACAGCGATTGCTGCTGTAAAAGGTGATCCCATAGCTGTTGCCAAGGTCTTGGTAGGGTTTGCTAAGTCAAATGAAAGGCTAGGTATACAATGTGGGATTATCAAGACACATGTGCTAGATGAGAAAGGGATTTATGACCTGGCAATGATACCATCAAGAGATATCTTGCTAGCCAGGGTGTTAGGATCTGTAAGTGCACCTATAAGTAATCTTGTAGGACTACTTCTTGCAATACCCCGGCAATTGGTCTATGTGTTCAAGGCTATAGAAGAAAGAAAGAAACAAGAAGAATAAAGGAGGCATATAATGGCATCTATTACACGAGAGGATGTAGTAAGTTTTATTGAAAATATGACAGTGCTTGAGTTGGCAGATTTTGTAAAGGAGTTAGAAGAAAAATTTGGTGTGAGCGCTGCTCCTGCTGTAGCAGTGGCTGGGGCTGCAGCAGAACCTGCTCCAGCTGAGCCTGTGGAGGAAAAGACAGAGTTTGATGTAGTATTGAAGGATGTGGGTGCGCAGAAGATTCAGGTTATTAAGGCAGTAAGGGCATTAACAAGCTTAGGATTGAAGGATGCCAAGGAGGTTGTAGAGACCGCGCCAAAGGTTATAAAGGAAAAGGTTTCAAAAGAAGAAGCTGAGGAAGCAAAGAAGAAGTTGGAGGAAGCTGGGGCCTCTGTGGAGATAAAATAATTAAGGCTATAATTAAACAATAT
>JAGGYK010000116.1 GCA_021162585.1 Deltaproteobacteria bacterium | reverse complement strand
TCTTAGAACTGATGCCCAACATAATCCCTGAGATGGATACAGGGATTACTTCCGTGCTGCACAAGATAATGGAGGCATCAGGGATCAAGATAGTTACCAGTGCCAATGTGCAAAAGATCGAGAATAAGAAAAAAGGTGAAAATATAGTATCATATTCACTAGATGGAAAAAGTCATACATGTAAGGCGGAAAAGGTCCTCGCCACGGTTGGGAGAAGGCCTGCGCTTAAGGCATTGAATTTGGATAAGATAGGGATCGCCTGCGAAAAGGGTGCCATCGTAGTAAATGATCACATGGAAACCAATGTTCCCGGCGTGTATGCAGCCGGCGACATTGTTGGAGGGGTCATGCTAGCTCATCTTGCAACAGCCGAGGCCGAATGTGCTGCGAGAAATGCCCTCGGACAGGGCAGTAAGATGAGTTATAAGGTTGTTCCTGCATGTATTTACACGGATCCAGAGATTGCTTCAGTAGGTTTATCTGAAGCAGAGGCAAAGAAGATAGCTGACATCCAGGTTGGGCAGTTCCCGTTTAGAGGTAATGGAAAGGCAATGGTCCTCAATAAGACAGAAGGTATGGTGAAGATTATTGCTGATAAGAAGCATGGTGAGGTGCTGGGTGTGCATATTATTGGTCCTCATGCAACTGATATGATTGCAGAAGCTGTTCTTGGAATGACAATGGAAATGACTGTTGAAGAGTTGGCTCATGCGATTCATCCACATCCAACATTAACAGAGGCGATCATGGAAGCAGGGCAGACCCTTACCGGAGGCTGTATTCATATGCCGTAATCAATTACAGTAAAGGACCCTGGGGCTGGAATAAGGTACTAAAGGCAGATGTAAGAGATAAGAAAAGAGATTTAAAATCTGGTAGATATGCCAAGGAGGTGTAAATATGGATTTTAGTTATACACAAGAAGAAGAGATGTTTAGAAAAAGGCTTAATGAGTTTCTGGATAAAGAACTGACTGAGGAGATTGCCAGACAAAATTGGGAGGATCTGGGAGTTGGGCCTGAGGCGCGTGAATTTAGTAGAAAGCTATATGAGAATGGTTTCTTAGGGTTGCCTTGGCCTAAGGAATATGGGGGGCAAGAGCTATCACCAACATACGACTTCATTCTTATCGATGAGTTGGGAAAACGCTGGGGAGCACATGTTCCTCTTGATGTAGGGTATACAATGACAGGTCATACCATCTTGCGCCGTGGAAGCGAAGAGATGAAGAAGGAATTCTTACCAAAAATCATCAGAGGGGAGATAGAATTTGGTCTGGGCTACACTGAACCCAATGCAGGTTCTGATTTGGCTTCTATGATGATGAAGGCAGAAGAAAAAGATGATTATTACCTTATAAATGGACAAAAGACCTTTAATACCGAGTCCCATTATGCAGACTACCATTGGCTTGCAGCAAGAACTGAGTTGGATCCGGATAAACCCAAACACAGGGGAATCAGTCTATTTATTGTAGACCAGCGAAGCCCTGGCATTACTATTCGACCCTTGATTACAATGTCCGGTGAAAGGACAAATGAGGTTTTTTATGATGATGTAAAGGTCCCCAAGGATAGGATGGTCGGTGAGAAAAACAAGGGGTTTTATTACATGATGGAGGCTATCGACTCTGAGAGAAACCATGTGTTTGTCCCCGCCCGCCTATGGCCGATAGTCAATGACATGATCAGTTATGTAAAGGCGACAGAGTATAACGGAAAACTCTTGTCTGATGACCCGCAAATCCAGAGCAAGTTGGCCCAGATGATTATTGATCTTGAAGTGGCACAGGTGCTTGCCGATAACGCGAGGTGGTTGGAATTGAATGAGTTGCCGATGACAATGGAGCCAGAGATAACAAAGCTAGTGGTCTCCGAATTAGAACAGCGTATGGTGGATGACGCGATGCAGATCCTGGGGTTATATGGCCAGTTAGAAGAAGGCTCAAAGTGGGCACCTTTGAGGGGCAGGATAGAGTGGTATTACCTTCACTCCTTTTTGCCTACTATTGGTGCCGGCACAAGCGAGGTTGGCAGAAACGTGATTGCCCAGCGCGGACTAGGCCTGCCACGAGGTTAAAAACTTTCTTTACGGGAGGAACAAGTTATGGATTTCAATTTTACCGATGAGCAAAAGATGTTGAGGGAGTCAGCGCGCGGTTTTTGCGAAGACAAGTCTCCTATGTCATTTGTATTGGAAATGGAAGAAGATGAGAAAGGCTATACACCAGAATTGTGGAAAGGGATGGCAGAGTTGGGATGGATGGGGCTTGTCATCCCTGAAGAATATGGCGGCGTAGGGATGAGCTTTATGGATCTGATAGTGCTGTTGGAAGAGATGGGACGGGTCTGTTTGCCAGGGCCATTTTTCTCAACTGTGGTTCTTGGTGGGCTTACCATACTAGAGGGGGGCAATGAATCCCAGAAAAACGAGTTTTTGCCCAAGATCGCAAACGGAGATATCATCCTGTCCTTTGCACTTGCAGAGCCAAGTTCTACCCAATATGATCCCTCATTGATCGAGGTTACTGCTACTGCTGAACAAGATAGATTTATTATAGACGGCACCAAGCTATTCGTGTCTGACGCCAATGTTGCTGATTATATTATATGTGCTGCAAGGACCCAAGGAGAGCCAGCATCTAAGGATGGGATCACACTCTTTTTTGTTGATGCCAAAAGTCCTGGAATCAAGTGTAGCCTGTTGAAGACTGTCGCTGGGGATAAACAGTGTGAGGTTATCTTTGACAAGGTAGTGGTCTCGGAAGAAAATGTGCTTGGCGAGGTAAATGGGGGGTGGTTTGTTATAGAAAAAATCCTTCAGAAGGCAGCGGTTGCAAAATGTGCTGAGATGGTGGGAGGCGGCCAAAAGGTGCTGGAGATGGCTGTTGAATATGCCAAGCAGAGGGTGCAGTTTGGGAAACTTATTGGCACATTCCAGGCAGTACAACATCACTGCGCTAATATGGCGATAGCTCTTCAAGGCAGCAAGTTTATTACCTATAAGGCCGGTTGGATGCTGTCTGAAGGGGTCCCTTGTGCCATGCAGGTTTCTGCTGCAAAGGCATGGACCAGTGAGGCATATAAAAAGCTGGTCATCTTGGGCCACCAGATCTTTGCTGGCACAGGTTTTATGGCAGAGCACGAAATGCCCATGTATTCCAGACGTGCAAGGGCAGCTGAACTGGCCTTTGGTGATGCCAATTACTACCGTAAGATGGTTGCCCAAGATATAGGCCTTGCCCCTAGGTCTTAGGTCTCTTTATGGGGGGCAATACTGTGGCGTTGTTCCCTATGTACTTTGGAACTTACTGGAAAGGATGTGGAAGATGAATTTAAATAAACTGGATAAATATAAAAATAAAGCTGAATTCATAGAAGACGTGAAGAAAAGGGCCTTTGAGATGGAGGTCAATTCTCATGGGTGCTCCCAGGTGGTTGTGCAGACATTCTTAGATGTTCTTGAACAAGACAACCTACAGCTCTTTATGGCAGCAAGTCCTTTTGCTGCTGGGATGTCTTTGACGGGGAACAACTGTGGTGCATTAATAGGCGGCTTGATGATACTGGGGACAGTATTTGGTCGTAAAGATGTAAAGGAGGGGCTGCCTGGCATTATTGAGGGTATCAGGCCTATGAGAAAGCTAGTGAGATATTTTTCAGGCAAGCAGGTGTCTCTGGATTGCCGGGATATTACAGGGACAGATCTGGCTGATCCTGAAAAGTCACAGGCATTCTTTGATGGCGGAGGCCTGGAGAAATGCGCTGGTATAATAGCTGATGCCTCGGCTTTTGTTGCAGGGCTTGTCTATGACGAATATGAAAAGAGAAAGGTCGGGAAGGAATAGTGTCAGATGCTCCAAAAAAATAGGCTTATAAGAAAGAGAGGAGATTGATTATGGACAAATTGAAACCAGGTCCTTTAGATGGCATTGTAGTGTTGGATTTCACGTGGGTCCTAGCGGGGCCTCATGCTACGAAGACTTTAGCTGACATGGGGGCAACTGTTGTTAAGGTTGAGAGGTATAATGACGGTGCAAACGAGAGATGGTTGCCCCTTAGGGTAACTAATGATGGGGTAACACAAAGTTCGTACAGTATAAACGTGAACCGAGGGAAAAAAAGTATATGCATAGACTTTAAAAAACCTGAGGGCATGGAGTTGGTTCATGAACTCATAAAAAAGAGTGATGTGCTTGTTGAGAACTTTGCCCCTGGTGTAATGGAGAGGCTGAAACTTGACTACGAATTAGTGAGAAAGATTAAAGAGGATATAATTTACTGCTCTATTTCATGTTTCGGTCATTGGGGGCCTTACAGCCATAAACCTGGATATGACATGATCGCTCAGGGTGCAAGCGGATGGTCAGACCAAAGCACTCCTCCTATAATCGCACCAGTCTCTATCGGTGATATGCTGGCCTCTGTCCATGCCACAACCGCTATTTGTGGTGCACTCATACATCATGGTAAAACAGGAATGGGCCAAAATATAGACATCTCCATGATGGACTCCTTATTCTCTATGCATGAAAATACCCTTCCCTGGTATCTGATAAGCTCTGCTGTGGGTGATCCAGTTGAACCTCCGAGAGTTGGTGCTCATCATCCAGGCTATGCGCCATACGGTATTTATGAGGGTAAGGATGGGTATATTGCCATTGCCTGTCTGACAGAACCCAGATGGGTACCCATGGTCAAGGTGATGGGAAAGGATTACGAGTGGCTTCTTAAAGATCCCAGGGCAAAGGACGTCTCTACACGCTGTTCTACAGAAAATGCCCCATTCATCCATGAACAAGTGGCAAAGTGGGTGATGGAAGAAGATTCTGTGACAGAGGCAGAAAGAAAGCTTGAAAAGGCAGGTGTTCCCTGCATACGTTGCAGGAGCATCAAAGAGCTAGCAGACAGTGATCCTCACATAAAGGCTCGGGAGATGATGGTTACAATTGATCAGCCTTTTATAGGGCCTATGAGACATTATGGGAGCCCGCTTAAGATGAGTGAGACACCTTGCGGGGTGAGGGGACACGGTCCATTTCTGGGAGAACACAACTTTGAGGTGTTTTCTGGTGTACTAGACCTTGCGGAGGATAAGATAAAGGAACTTTATAAAAAAGAGATATTGTATCACGAGCCCGCGGTAGATAGGTTGAAAGAGAAAGTATAGGGATGTCAGGCAGACATCTTTTAAGTCTGCGTGGGCATAAAAAAGTATGGGAAATATAAGTTTCGATAGGGAGGTAGAAGATTATGCTTAAATTTGAAGAATGGGACCTGATAAAGCGTAAAATCAGACAGGATGATGTGGAAGATCTCGGTGTTCCAACAGGAGACATGATCTGTCGAGAGATTGATGCTGGAAATCTGGAGACAGCCAAGGAGCTTGCCCAATACTTTGTGCCTGAATCAAAGGGCCTGCACGACTTATACTGTGACTGGACCTACGATATTTTTGACAAGGTGGCCAAGAAGTATGGTGAAGAGGCGATGTACGAGCTTCTCCGCGACACCCAGAGTACATGGATGATGAGACGCACATGGAAGGGGCTCCTGAAGATGACGCCTTTTCAGCGGCTTATACTTAATGCTGAGATATTCCGTGCTCATCGTTGCGGACCCAGGCAGATGGGAGAGCTTACCATAACCGAGGATGATGAAAAGTACACCATTCTATGCGATCCCTGCGGAAGTGGTGGTAGGATGAGGCGTGGAGACCCAATAGATGGGACACCTTCAAGGCTAGGCAAGCCCTATAATTTCGGCAAGACCTCAAAGCCTTATTGGTGGAGCTGGAGCCAGGAGGGAGTGCCTTATTACTGTGTCCACTGTGCCATAAATGAAATCCTTATGATTGAATGGGGCGGATGGCCTCTTTGGGTTACCGAGTATGACCCTGATCCTGATAAGCCCTGTTCGTGGCTCTTTTATAAAAAACCTGAATACATCCCTGAGAAATACTGGACTCGATTAGGCTTTAGAAAACCCGAAAAATTTGATTAAGGGATCCAGATTGACAAGAAAAGGAATGCCTTATGATAGCTGTGGACCTGGGGACCATATCATATGAAGAGGGCCTTTATTATCAGGAAGAAACTCATACCCTTAAGGTGAAGGGCAGGATTGATGATACGGTTTTCTTATTGGAACACTACCCTGTTATTACCATTGGGAAAAGCGGAGGGAATAAGGATCTGCTAATATCAGAAGAAGAACTTCTCAAGCGGGGTGTATCGGTTCATAGCGTAAACAGGGGAGGAAAAATCACATGCCATTACCCGGGACAATTAGTGGCATATCCAGTCGTAAGCTTAAATAGATATGGCAATGATATTCATAAATTTGTTTATAACCTGGAAGATACAATTATTCGTACGCTGGCTGATTTCGGCATTAGTGGGAGAAGAATAAATAAACTGAGGGGGATATTTGTTGGTAATGATAAGATTGCTTCCATAGGGATAGAGATCAGAGGCTGGGTGAGTATGCATGGTATTTCTATGAACATAATGGAAGATAGCGATTTATACTCGTTTTTTGTGCCCTGTGGAATTACAGACAAAGGGGTCACTTCCTTGGAAAGTTGTCTTGGGGCTGATACCGGGATTGGCATGAAGATGATAAAGAAAAGATTTTTACATCATTTTTCAGACATCTTCGACAGTCCGATACGGAAAGTTATACCCAGAAGACAATTTGAAAAACAATATCTACTATCATGATCTTTACGGGATGGGCTATTAATCTGGCTTAAGCCTATATAAAGTAAATAGAAAATTTTAGGATAATGGAAAAGATGCTTGAAAAACCATCATGGCTTAGGAAAGGATTGCCCATAGGGGCAGTTACGCAAAGGATGGAAGAAGATTTTATGAAGAGAGGTCTCCATACCATCTGTCAGGAGGCATGTTGTCCTAATATGGGAGAGTGTTTCTCAAAGGGGGTGGCAACGTTTCTTATCATGGGAAGTGTCTGCACGCGAAACTGTAGATTTTGTGCCGTAGCATCAGGTAGGCCGGAGACTCTTGATCCTACAGAACCTGAGAGGCTCGCAGGAAAAGTAAATGAATTAGCACTACGGTTTGTTGTTATTACCTCAGTCACCAGGGATGACTTGTCAGATGGTGGGGCCAGTCACTTTGTCAGGGTTATTGAGGCTGTGAGAAGGAAGTGTCCGGGAGTGGGGATTGAGGTTTTGGTCCCGGATTTTAAAGGGTCAAGACCAGCTTTGAGTACTGTTATTCATGCATTACCAGAGGTGTTAAATCATAATGTCGAAACAGTCCCCCGGTTATACCCGAGTGTTCGGCCTCAAGCCGATTATAGCCAGTCTGTAGAATTGTTAAAAAGGGCAAAAGACATAAATAAATCAACTATAACCAAATCAGGCCTGATGGTGGGGTTGGGTGAAACCACGGGAGAAGTCATGCATGTGATGGATGACTTACGTGATGTGGACTGTGATATCCTTACCATAGGTCAATATCTACAACCATCTGCTGATCATTATCCAGTTATTGAATATGTTAATCCGGATAAATTTGAGTTTTACAGGGATGAGGCCCAAAGGAAAGGATTCAAGGGAGTTGCTTCCTCACCTTTTGTACGCAGCTCCTACCGGGCTGGCGAGCTATTTGAGCAGGTGTCCTCACTTTACTGAGGGGCATATTGGGTTTATAGTTCAAATCAGTGCTGAAGAATTTGGCAAAAGACCCTTTTAGGCTTGTTCTGCTTTGCCGGTAGCAGAGACCGCCGCAACCCTGCAAGAGACACTTAATGGCCCTTTATTTTTTTGCGAGCAATCCAGACAACAAATTTAGCTGATGGCAGGGCCAACTCTACCATCAGCTTGTAAAGAGGTTAGTTATGAGGGCATGGGCTTGTTATCCCTCTCTGATCTAACCCATTTTTATCTAACCTGATACCGCTCCTGCTTAAAAGTCGAACTGGAAGTGGACACCGATATAGGTATCGCTTCCGAGATCGTTATTGCCAGTAGCTAACCCTGGGAGGGTTTTTAGAGCAGCATCACCATAGTCAAAATAGGCAACCTCTGGCTGGACGAAGAGATTCTTAGTGAGGTTATACTTGACGTTGGCAAATACACCCATTGTGGAGACATCACTCTCGTAAGTTGGTCCAAAGTTTTCAACGTCAGCCTTTTGATAACCTGCTCCAACTCGCGCTAATGTCTTTGCATTTATGGGGACTGCAACCTGCGCCCATCCGCCCATGCTGCTCACATCCTCGATGTCATTGCCTGTAATATCAGCAACTGGTGCACCAAATGTAACAGATTTCCTGGCTGCGGGTCTCAGATCAAATGCATCTGCAAATATCCCGGCATTCTGAGCAGCCCAAGCCTCGAAATCAAAGATGACAATCTCTGTCTTGATAGTACCATCTAAAGCAATGGCCCAGCCATCTACATCCACGTCCTTGACACCATATCCGCTACCCGTCAACTCATACTTCTGGTAGAGCAAGCTTGGTGTGATAGATACATTATCAACGGGTTTAAAGGTGAGGCTTGCAAGGATTGCAGGGGTCAGCTCGTTGGCAACATAGGTTCCACTTAGGCCTGCTACTGCTGTTGAAATATCATTGTCCTCAAGGGCTACGTTGATGGTCACATTACCTTTGTGAGTAAAACGGAGCTGAGGGTGCCTGCCTGAATAGAGCTTACCAAAACCGATCAAGCTTATGTCATCCCTCATCTGTTGAGTTGGGAAGTGTAGCGCAAGTAACGACCATGTATGACCAGCAAGCAGACTGTTGCCACCACCCATGTCATAAGTAAGATAGGCATGACGCTGATCAAGACCACCTGTGAGATCCCACTCGGCAAAGCCTGTTACATCTCCATACTTTGCCCAGAGGTTTACCCGGGAATCTGTAGTGGAAGAGAAATAATTAGTCTGAGAATCCTCTAGGCCCACTGCTACGTCACCAAAGTCCGAAAGCTGGTACCCAAGATCATACCTGAGACTACCGCCTAGTTTAAAGTCAGCATCACCAATCTTGAAGGTAGCCGCCCAACTTGACGAGGCAAAACAACAGACCATAAGTAAAACAAATGCCAATACCCAAAACCTTTTT
>JAGGYK010000138.1 GCA_021162585.1 Deltaproteobacteria bacterium | reverse complement strand
TTGTGATACGTTCATTTTCATACTTCGTTGTGAGCGCAAAGTGCTCATGCGCGTTTATATGTAAATAGCGATCAGCTGTCGGCATTCAGCTTAGAGAGAAATATGAAATGATTTTAATGGCTTACGAGAGGAGGAATGGGCTCTTGAGATAGTCCTTTAAGCGTTTTTTGCTAATACATCCAAGCAAAGCTGAGGGGTTACCTTTCAGCATAGCTATCCTGCTTGACCTCAAGATAAACTTTTGATAGTATTGTATACATGGATTTAGCCTTAATTGAAAAGGCAGCAGACTTACTTGTTCGCGCCAAGCATACCATCGTACTTACAGGTGCAGGCATAAGTACAGAGTCAGGTGTTCCTGACTTTAGATCACCTGGTGGCATATGGGATCGTTATGACCCATCTGTCTTTCTTTATCAGCGTTTCCTTAAAGAACCTGATTCTGTATGGAAGATTATAATAGAGATGGTAAGCACTGGGGCTTTATCTATCTTTGACGCAAAACCTAACAAAGGACACATTGCTCTGGCCTATCTAGAGCAAATAGGACTCATTCACACTGTAATTACTCAGAATATAGACAATCTGCATCAAAAGGCAGGAAGTCGTCATGTGATAGAATTTCATGGTAATATGCAATATGCCAAATGCATAAAGTGTTCTCGCCTATATGATTATCAAGAGATTATTAATATCCTTGATATAGAAAATCTCCCCCCTAAGTGTACCTGTGGGGGAGTGCTAAAACCCAATGCTGTCTTTTTTGGGGAGACCATCCCCAAAAACGCACTAACTGAGGCATTTGAAGAGGCGGGTGCTTGCGATCTCATGCTTGTAATAGGGACATCTGCTCAGGTTGAGCCAGCAGCATCTCTGCCCTTTGTTGCAAAAGGTAAAAAGCCAATGGCCTTGGGGCTGTTAAGTATGTTTTCTCCCCAAGAAGCCGCATATGTAGTAGAAATGAACCGAGAGACTACCCCTCTTACTGATTCTGTATCTGACTTTATTATTCAGGGCTCCACAGGGGAGATACTCACAGAACTTACAGAAAAGGTTAAAGAAATCAAAGGGCTTTTGTGAATATAACAGGGCAAACAACTGTCTTTACCATTCTTGCCCATCCATCATCAAATGTAGTTGCCCCTATAATTTATAATCAGATATTTAACATATTAAATCTGGATATGGTATATATAGCACATGATGTAACCACGGATGCAATTAACACAACAATTAGATGTTTTGCTGGGTGGGAAAATTTAGGGGGGTTCAATGTCACAATTCCTCATAAGGAGACTGTGGCAGACTTATTAGATATAAGGTGCCCGGTTACATCTCGTATAGGTGTTGTAAATACTGTGGTTCGCCTAAAAGATGGAAGACTTTGTGGATATAATACCGATGGTATTGGAGCGCTTCGTGCACTAGGGGATGTCTATGGAACTAAGTGTTTAGTAATTGGTGCCGGGGGTGCTGCCAGGGCGATAATAGATGCCCTGATTCATGGAGAGGCAGACTACATTTACATACTTAATAGATCGGAATCCAGAACAAATAAGGCATTAAAGCCTTTTAAAAAAGAAAAGATAGGGATATACACACCGGAGATATTAGATAATATAGATATCGTGGTGCAGACTACTCCTATTACAGATAAAATCCCATTTGGTCTTGACCTAACTCGTCTAAAAAAGGGGGCTAGATGTCTCGAAGCAGTAATGTGGCCTACTGCATTCTTTAACAAGGCCTTTTCGTTGGGTCTGGAAGTTATTCCAGGATATGCGATGCTTTATAATCAGACAAAGAGAAATTTTAGACTCTTTACTGGTATGGATATAGCCGATACTGTAATCAAGGCAGCATTTAAACAAGTAGGGTATGCTATCAAGTGAGTAAGTATATTGTGTGCCCAAAACGTAAGAGCAGACCCAGAATTTCCATTGAGGTATGCATCAAAAAATGTAAGTATAGAAAGAGGTGCAAGGTCTTTTGGATGTACAGAAACCCACCGCTGTTTCCTGAATTAAAGGAAGTGATTTAGTTCGCTTCGCTCACAATTGGAATGTTGAAATACTGGAACGTTGGAATGATGAGTTTAAAGGAAGAAATACAATTAAATTTGATTTTTTCCGATTACCAACCCAATATTCCATTATTCCAAGTACATGACACGAAAAAACTGCAAATAAATAGGTAGTATTCTCAATGCGTTGTAGAAATTCCGAGACGTTAAATTATCGTTTTTGACACACCTGGGTGCTTTAAGGTATAAGGCGATACCAATGAATGATCAGATTACAAAGATATTATTACTGATAGTGCCTGTACTATTTTCTATATCTGTCCATGAGGTATGTCATGGATATGTGGCATATCGCCTTGGTGACCCAACTGCCAAACGTGCTGGCAGACTCACGCTAAACCCTATAAAACACATAGATATCATAGGCCTTCTGGTGCTGTTCATCACCCAGATGATAGGGTGGGCAAAGCCAGTACCAGTAGATCCCAGATATTTCAAGAATCCAAGGAAGGATATGATGTGGGTTGCCATCGCAGGGCCTGCATCTAACATGGTCATTGCCATTATAACAGCTCTTATTCTAAAGGCCTTTGGTGGAATACTTGGTGGTTCATATCTTTATCCCCTTGTATATATGCTAAATATCATGGTGATGATAAATGTTGGGCTTGCTATATTCAATCTCATCCCTATACCTCCACTGGATGGAGGACGCATAATAGTAGGCCTGTTGCCAAGAAATTTAGCATATACCTGGTCAAGGATAGAACCCTATGGTTTTATAATACTATTAGTGCTTATATTTACAAGGGTGATTAATGTAGTCTTGTTTCCTGTTATTATGGGGATAATAAATATATTACTAACTATATAATCAAAGGTGATTTATGGATAAAGAGCGCATTGTATCTGGTATAAGACCAACAGGACCCTTACACCTGGGACACTATCTTGGCGTATTAAAAAAATGGGTAAGCTTGCAAGATGAGTATGAGTGCCTTTATTTTATTGCAGACTGGCATGCCCTCACCAGCGAGTATAGAGACCCTGCTATTATAGAAAAAAGCACAAAAGATATAATCATAACATGGTTAAGTGTAGGCATAGATCCAAAAAAGGCTGTAATCTTCAGGCAATCAGATATAAAGGCACATGCAGAGTTTTTTTTGTTGTTATCTATGATTACACCTCTTCCCTGGCTAGAGAGAAATCCTACATATAAAGAATTGAAGGAAGAGCTTAAGGAAAAAGATCTGGGCACCTTTGGTTTCCTGGGTTATCCTATACTTCAGGCAGCAGACATTGTTATTTATCATGCAGATAAAGTCCCCATAGGTGAAGACCAGCTTCCACATCTGGAGCTTACACGTGAAATCGTAAGGAGATTTAATTACATCTATGGGGATAAAATTCTCAAGGAACCAAAAGAGATCCTTACCCAGGCCCCAAAGATAACAGGGCTGGATGGAAAAAAGATGTCAAAGTCATACAATAATACAATCTGGATAGCAGAGACCCCCTCCAGCCTAAGGGAAAAGATCATGCAAATGCTTACAGATACCAAACGAGGGGCAAAAAAGGATCCAGGAGAACCAGATGACTGCAATCTGTACCCATTGCATGAGTGCTTTACTGACATCAATACAAGGCAGGAGATAAAGCCAGCATGTAGAAGTGCTACTATTGGATGTGTGGAATGTAAAGGCATACTTATAGATAATATAGAAAAAGAACTTAGTCCTGTGTGGGATAAGATTGAATACTATAAGACTCACATGGCAACTATAGATGATATCCTATACAAGGGTGCAAGTTATGCCAGAGATCAGGCAGAAATAACCATGGAAAGAGTGCGATCTGTTATGGGACTAAAGACATAGGGGGTTGCCTTGGAGTTTGTCCTCCACATTTCCCGGTTTGAAGGCCCTTTAGACCTTCTATTGTACCTGATAGAAAAAAACAAGTTCAACCTAGAGGAGCTGGAAATCTGTCCTATTATTGATCAATATCTGGACTATATTAACCAAATGCGCTGTCTTAACATAGAGCTAGCAAGCGAGTTTCTAGATATGGCATCATATCTTATTTGGCTGAAATCTTGTTTGCTTCTACCATCTCAGGTAGATATCGCTCAAGGGGGAGAGCAAGACCCAATAGAAGAGTTAAAGAAAATGCTTGCCACCTATAGGGAAATGAAATACGCGGCACAAAGATTAAGCGAGAGGCCACTCCTCTTCCATGATAGATTCCCAAGGGGTTGGGCCGAGGGCGATAAGGAATTGACCAAGATGAATATCGCATCCATAATGAAGGCCATCTCTTCTATTAAGTCTAGGACAAAGCACTATGTTATGAGGATCGAGCGGGCCAGGTTCACGGTAAAAGAGATGATGAGAAAAATCACCTCAGTGCTTAAGACAAGGGGCAAGATATACCTGGTCCAGATGGCAGGAACAGATGAAAAGCTTGAGATCGTAACAATACTCATGGCAGCGCTTGAATTGTCCAGGCTTTCTACTGTAAGATTGATACAAGGCAAGCTGTTTGGTGAGATCTATATTGTCGGTAAAGACAGTGGAGTAAAAGATTGATGAGGAACAGTGAGATAGTCGAGGCACTTATATTCTCTGCAGAAGGGGCACTTTCTATAAAAGATATCTTAAACATCCTACCAGATGCCAGCAAACAAGAGATTGAAGATATAGTAACAGAGCTTAACAGGACATATGATAGATCTGGCAGGAGTTTTATGATCGAGAAGGTCTCCAATGGTTATATGTTTGCAACCAAAAAGGAATATTCACCGTATCTTAGAGGCCTGCACAAGACAAAAAGATTGTCCAATGCAGCCATAGAAGTACTAGCAGTAATTGCATATAAAGGCCCATGCTCAAAGCAGACTGTTGATAATATCCGGGGGGTGGATTCATCCTCTGCATTAAGGACTCTGGTGGATAACCATCTCGTTGATATAAAAGCTGGTAGACCCTTAAAATATATTACAACAAAAAGGTTCCTAGAAGTCTTTGGTTTAAATTCTATATCAGACCTGCCTGATATAGCTCAATTTCAAGAGATCTTTGGTGAGGATCAGAATATAGAACAAGAGGAGGATTTATTTCTCTGATTTAATTGTGTGTCATTCCCTGAAATGTCAGATATTGACCTGCCCCACATAAACTAGGGTTTTTTGATATTAAGGAAGAGATTTATCCCCTCTGGTTCTCGCTCTACATCCATCGATACATTCTCAGGAAGACCACTGGCAAGTGCCTTGATATCTTCTTCTGAGCGATACAACAAAAACCACTCACATCCATAATCCATAATAAATCGCTGTGGATTGTATGGCCCAAAGTTGCCTACAATTAAAGTACCACCTGGATTCAAGAATGTATATAGTTTATGTATTAATCTGTTTGATGCCCTCTCAGATAAATAATCAAACAGACCTGCAGTATAGATCAGATCTGATCCAATATATAAATCATTAACTTCATCCTTGCCTACAATAAGGCGTTTTATATTTTCCTCTACATAGTGTAACTCTATATCATCTCTTTCTGCAAGCAATGGGTCTATCCTTGATCTTGCATCATCAAGGGCATTTCTGTCCTGATCTATAGCAATAAACTTTATCTTTATTGGTATTTTTTTGTCCCTCAGGCTAAAAACAAAGTCATAAAATTCTAGGGTAGGACCACAAGCCACACTCATAATCTTTATAACCTCTTGATTATGTGAGTTCATCACCAGGGCTCTTATCTTTTCATAAAAAAATGTTCTGCGGTTTCTTACTGCCTTGGCCCCACTCCCCTCACAATCTATCTTGTTCATAATCTGAGAGAAGAGATCATCCCCTTCAAATTGGTTCCTGTAGATAATATTCATCATCTCAAAGTCACCCGCATATCCTAAAGGTTTTGTATAGGCTCTTTGAAACAACTTAGATTTCATAAAAAACTCACCTAGTTTCTTCTGGAAGTATTCACGGTGTATAAAGTGCTGTTTGGAGTCCGTAAATCTACCTACTACCTTTGTAAAGTGATCATAATATCGATTAAGCTCTTCATATAATGACTCAAAGGCCAGGTCTCTTAAAGTCTCTGCAAGCACAGGCTTCAACTCTTCATCTTCTTTTTGGATGTTCTCTTCTTCCTGTTTAAGCCTTTCATTAAAGCCGCTTAATATATAGTGAAGATGCGAGGTCAAGTTTATAAACTCTGGATCTAAACTCTCTTCAATAGCCATGCTCTGAACAAAATCCAGGAATTCATTTTGCAACTTGGTGATCTTATCTGCCTTTATGATAGAGTATACATCCATTAATCCATCAATAAAGGAGCACCCCACCCTAGAGATTACCTTCCCCCATTGTTCCTCATCCTGTATATGGACAATGGTAGCAGATCCTCTATGCACTTCATTATCTAACGAATAAAATCTCAGGTCTGGTATAATATCACCAATCTTAAAGATAAGACTCCCATCTTCCATAATAAAAGCAACACCTGTCCTGGAATAATCTGTTACCTGACAGGTATGCTCTTGGTCTTGAAAGTCATGGAACCGAACAACCTTTGTGGTATCATCTGATTCCACATCATACCTGAAGTCACGTCTAAGCCTCATAACCCCTCCTCTGTTTTTATAAAGTAATCATCTTATAAGATAATCGGTTAGCGTAAAGCGTAACATTAGGAAGACTATGAACAATCACTCATATCTCCACTGATCTTTTTCAAGGCATGTGGAATGGCTTCTATTATAGCACCAAGGCAATCTTGAACCGCACCAGGACTACCAGGCAGATTGATTATTAGTGCCTCCTTTCTTACCCCTACTACTGCCCGCGATATCATGGCATGAGGCGTCTTCTCCAGGCTCTTTATGCGCATTACCTCCTCCATGCCTGGGACCTCCTTTTCTATAACACTTAGAGTAGCATCAGGTGTGACATCCCTTGGAGAAAGTCCTGTGCCACCTGTGGTTACTATGAGTGATATAGATCTATTGTCGCACCAGTCTATTAGCTTGGAGACTATAAGATCATATTCATCAGGGATGATTTCGTATAATATAGGATCAATACCTGCATCCCTTAATATATCCTGCACAGCCTTACCACTCATATCTTCCCTTTGTCCCTTTGATGCCTTATCACTTAGGGTAAGCACCCCGGCCCTTATCATCTTTTAACCTCTTTCAGTCTTCTCTGTGCAGTGATTACTAAAACCCTCGGGATTGCCTTGCTTTTTGCCAAAAGGGTAAGATCCTTATTATTAAGGGATGAGACTAGCCTTAATGCTGAAGACAAAGGCGTTTTGGGATTATTAACTAAAGCAACCTTAATTTGATAGTTTCTTATCCAATCCCTGTTAGATATTATATAGCGCAGGATATCATCATGAATCTGCCTACTGCTGGCAATCATCAAGACTTCGCTCTCTGTAATCTTTGGGGACTGGATAACAGCCATTTGAACAACCTTATTAGGGTCTCGAATAAGTATAGATCTAATCTCCTTTGAAGCCTTGACTGCAAGGTTTATCCTCTCAGACACACTCATAGACTGTATCTTCTGAAATAGACCTTTTGAATTATCAGGACCTTTATCTTCCATCCTGGGCTCGAGCCTCTTTTATTATCCTCTCTTGTATGTTTTGCGGTACCTCTTCATAGTGAGAAAAGTTTAAACTAAACGCCCCTCTACCAGATGTTATAGATGTTAGATCAGATGCATATACCAAGACCTCTGCCATAGGGACCTTTGCCTTTAACTCTTGGTGCTTGCCCCTAGATATCATTCCCTCTATCTTAGCCCGCCTGCTATTAAGGTCACCCATTACATCTCCCATACACTCCTCTGGAACCATAACCGTTATATTCATGATAGGCTCCAATATTACAGGTTTGCAATCCTCCAAGGCCTTTTTAACGGCCATAGAACCTGCGATCTTGAAGGCCAATTCTGATGAATCTACCTCGTGATAGGAGCCATCATATAACGTAACCTTAGTATCTACTACAGGATAACCTCCTAAAGGCCCTTCCTTCATGGCCTCTATCACGCCCTTTTCCACAGCGGGTATGTACTGTCTAGGGATAGCACCGCCTACAATTTTGTTTATAAACTCAAAGCCTTTTTCCCTCTCTAATGGTTCAACCTCAATCCAAACATCACCATATTGTCCATGGCCACCTGTCTGCTTCTTATACTTACCTTGGACCTTTGTGGAAGACCTTATGGTTTCTTTATATGGGACATTTGGTGTCTTTAGTTCTACCTCCACACCAAATCTCCGTTTTAATCTATCTACCGCTGTCTCTATATGTATCTGGCCTAAACCAGAAAGTATAAATTCACCTGTCTGTTCATCACGATGCACCTTTAGGACAGGGTCCTCTTCCATCAAACGTTGAAAGGCTGGGAGGATTTTATCCTCGTCACCCTTTGTCTTGGGTCTTACCGCCATATGCATGATTGCCTCAGGAAACTCCGGGGTGGAAAATTTAAACTTTAACGGCTCACCCAATAGGGAGTCCCCTGTCTTGGTATCCTTTAATCTTGCCACTGCAAATATATCACCTGGTCCTATCTGATCCAGAGGCTTTTGGCCCTTGCCTTCCAAGGTCAATACAGAGCCTACTCTTTCCTTTGTATCCCTTGAAGAATTGTACACAATCGAATCAGGATTTAAGGTGCCTGAAAAACACCTAATAATACTGAGCTTGCCAGCATATGGATCACTCATAGTCTTAAACACATACCCTGAAAAGACCTCTTTTTCTTCAGGCTTTAATTCTTTGCTGCTACCTTGATCGTCTGTAAGAACAGGTATGTGCCTATCCTTAGGGCTGAGCGCTGCCTTACATATAAAATCCATCAAAGGTTGAACACCCATATTCAATAAAGCAGAACCTGCAAATACAGGTAGAAAATCACCCTGAGCCAAACCTGTAGACAAAGCAGAAGAGATATCCTTACTAGATAGCTCTCCACCCTCCAGATACCTCTCCATTAGCGCGTCATCTACTTCGGCAAGATCTTCTATCACCTCATTATAAGTAGCCTCTAGAGAATCTACCATATCAGGGGGCACATCAGTCTCTTTAAATGATCCTGATCCGTCTTTTTCGTAGATATATGCTTTTTTCCTAAACACATCTATAACGCCCTTAAAACTATCTTCCTCTCCAATAGGTAAGGTAATAGGTAAGGGTTTTAACTCCAGAATTTCCTTTATATCTTTTAGCACCTGATTAAAGTCGGCCCTTTCTCTATCCATCTTATTCACGAAACAGATCTTTGCAAGGCCTTCTTCTACTGCCATTTCCCATAACAGCTCAGTATGAGGTTTGATGGAATCTACAGCATCGAGGGCAAATATTGCATTATCACATGCCTTTAGCCCCAAGATTACCTCTGATACAAAGTTGGCATCACCTGGCGTATCTAAGAGTATGACCTCATTGTCTTTCCATTTGTAGCTATGCAAGGCACTGAACACAGAACCTTGCCTCTTCTGCTCTTCTGGCTCAAAATCCAGCACAGAATTCCCTTCAAGAACCTTCCCTAGCCTGGTAGTTGCCTTAGCATTAAACAACACAGCCTCACCTAATGAGGTCTTGCCTGAACCTGATTGAGAAATTAGTATGATATCCCTTAGATTCTCAGTACTATATCTCCTCATCTATCCTCCCTTCCTAATCATAAACTTAAGTCATATACCAAGTACTGAAAATGCATACTTTAGTCAAGCCATCAATACTGAGAACTTCCTCTAAATTTTGATATGCCGGTATTCAGTTGTCCGTTGTAAAATCCCCAGATAGGATAACTCCATCCATCCATCCGCCAAAGGCGGAGACATCTCACAACTATTTTCATGTAAACCCCTATGGCCTAGCAGGCACAACCAAGTATGAAAATATCCTCGGGATGGGAACTCTTTCGCTTGCCTGAACCGTTTTTTGATACATCCTAGGCTTGCTTACGGGCGATCCCTATTCGCGCTTCGGGCTCAGAAGGGAGCGATACCCCTTTAAGCAACGCCTAAGGATGTATT
>JAGGYK010000275.1 GCA_021162585.1 Deltaproteobacteria bacterium | reverse complement strand
CCAAAAGGCGGTGCATCGTATGAAGATATCACTTGAAAAGGAAGGACTATTTTCTATAGATGTTGGCATAGGTATAGCTACAGGTGTAGCCATAGCAGGTAACATAGGGACACAAGAACAAATGAACTATACAGTTATAGGTGAGCCAGTGAATCTAGCACAGCGGCTTGAATCCATAACCTCCCCAGGAGAGATAATAGTCTCTGGGGTCACAGCAGATCTCGCCCTTAACCAAGGGATTAAAGGTTTACAATTTAAGTCCATGGGTAACATAAGCATAAAAGGGGTCTCAAAAAGCGTATCCCCTATGAAGGTCATATATAAATAGATATGCTAACCTCCCCTAATTTGGTAATTATATAGCTAGGAGAATTTAATGCTTGACTTTAATGTGCACATCATATAATCATTTATTGATTCAAGATATAACAAGGTAATCCGATACTTTTCTTGAAAGTCACATCATATAGACCGAAAGGAAAAATATGAACTCAGAAGAACTAAAGAAGTTAAGTCCCAAGGACTTATTAGAGACTGCAAATGACTTGAATATAGAAGGTGCTGCTACAATGACCCTTCAGGAATTGATATTTGCTATCCTTCAAGCACAAGCAGAAAAAGAAGGGTATATAATAGGGGAAGGTGTCCTGGAGATCTTACCAGACGGGTTTGGGTTTTTGAGGTCTGCTGATTATAATTATCTGCCTGGACCTGACGACATATATGTCTCACCATCACAGATTCGCAGATTTAATCTTAAGGTAGGCGATACTATAAAAGGCCAGATAAGGCCTCCAAAGGATAATGAACGCTATTTTGCGCTGTTGAAGATTGAAAACATTAACTTTGAATCTACAGATATAGCCAGGCATAGGGTTCAGTTTGATAACCTCACTCCTATCTACCCAATGGAGAAATTTAGGTTGGAAACAACCACAGATGGCCTTACAGGGAGGACACTGGACCTCCTTACACCAATCGGGAAGGGACAAAGAGGATTAATAGTATCTCCTCCAAAGGCAGGCAAGACCATGATGCTTCAGAGTATTGCCAATAGTGTAACCAGCAATCATCCTGATGCGATACTTATGGTATTGCTTATAGATGAAAGGCCAGAAGAGGTTACAGATATGAAACGCTCTGTCCAGGGAGAGGTGATCTTTTCTACCTTTGATGAGCCTGCATCTCGACATGTACAGGTAGCAAAGATGGTGATAGAAAAGGCCAAACGCCTTGTAGAGTATAAAAAAGATGTGGTTATTCTGCTAGATTCATTGACAAGACTTGCCAGGGCTCATAATACAGTGTGTCCTCCATCTGGAAAGCTACTTTCAGGGGGGCTGGACGCTAATGCACTTCAGAAACCCAAACGCTTTTTCGGAACAGCAAGAAACATAGAGGAAGGTGGAAGTCTAACAATAATAGCTACAGCCTTGATAGAGACAGGTTCTCGTATGGACGAAGTTATATATGAAGAATTCAAGGGCACAGGCAACTTAGAGATACATCTTGATCGCAATATGATGGAACGCAGGATCTTTCCTGCCATGGATATCAGTAAATCTGGTACAAGGAAAGAGGAGTTGCTATTGCCCCCTGATTCATTGAATCGCATATGGATACTACGGAAGTTGCTCAGCCCCCTAAATCCTGTAGATAGCATAGAATTTCTACTGGACAAACTTAGCAAGACTGATAATAATGAAGACTTCTTAGAGTCAATGAATAAATGATCAAGGAGATAGGCAATGAAAAAGGGAATACATCCAGAGTATTTTGACACCACTATTACTTGCGCATGCGGAAATGTAATAAAGACACGATCTACAAAAAAGGATATCAGGATAGAAGTATGTAGCGCATGTCATCCATTCTATACTGGAGAGCAAAGATTTACTGCAAAGGCAGGTAAGGCAGAATTGTTCCGCAGAAAATATGGGGACTACTTAAATAAAGACAAGAAAAAGAAATAACACCAAAAGATGCTAGATAAACTCGAATCCCTTGAAGCCCGTTATCATGAATTATCAGGGCTTTTAGCACAACCCGATCTGTTAAAGGATCCCAATAGATACAAAGAGATCGCCAAGGAGCATTCTAATTTAGAAGTCCTTATAACCCCATATAAGAAACTCAAAAAGATACTCTTAGAGTTTCAAGAACATGAATCAATGTTAGATGATCCTGACCAGGAGGTTAGAGCGTTTGTCAAGGAAGAGCTGGTAAGCCTAAAAAAAGAGAAGGAGGCCCTAGAACAAAAGATAAAAGAGATCTTTTTACCAGAAGATCCTGATGCGAAGAGGAATGTGATATTAGAAATTCGGGCAGGAACCGGAGGGGATGAAGCCGGCTTGTTTGCTGCAGATCTTCTGAGAATGTATTCACGATATGCAGAATCAAAGGGCTGGGTAATAGAAGTATTGAGTATAAATGCCACAGAAATTGGTAGTGTTAAAGAGGTTATTGTCGTTATAAAAGGCAAGGGTGCATTTTCCAGACTCAAATATGAAAGTGGCGTCCACAGAGTACAAAGGGTTCCAACTACTGAGGCAGGCGGTAGAATTCACACATCAACAGTGACCGTTGCTGTGCTCCCGGAGGCAAGCGATGTAGATGTTGTTATAGACCCAAAAGATTTAAGGATTGATACATTCAGGGCCTCTGGCCATGGTGGGCAACATGTCAATAAAACAGATTCTGCAGTGCGCATTACTCATTTACCTACGGGGATAACAGTATCTTGCCAGGATGAAAAATCACAGTATAAAAACAAATCAAAGGCCATGAGGGTCTTAAGATCCCGACTCCTCCAAAAACTCAGAGAGGACCAACACAAGGAGATTGCATCCAAGAGGCGTTCTCAAGTAGGCACTGGTGAGAGGAGCGAGAGGATAAGAACATACAATTTTCCTCAAGGCAGAGTTACTGATCATAGAATAAATTTAACTATACACAAACTCCCAGCAATTCTTGAAGGTGAAATTGAGGAGCTTACAAAGGCTCTTGCCACCCATTTCCATACTGAGGATATAGGGAATCCAGAATCCTGATGCAAACATGGACCATTAGGTCAGTACTTGCCTGGGCCAAGAAATATCTTAGTGACAAAGGCATTGAAACCCCCAGGCTCGATGCAGAATTACTTCTGGCAAGGGCATTAAATACAGATCGGATCCATCTTTACATGGACATGGATAGGCCTCTGGTCTCAGGAGAACTCCAGAGGTTTAAACTTTTATTGAAGCGCCGATTAAAAAGGGAGCCCATAGCATACATCCTGGGGCAAAAGGAATTTTTTGGCAGATCTTTTATAGTAGACAAAGGCATTCTTATCCCCAGACCAGAGACAGAGATCCTAGTAGAAGAGGCGATAAGGCTTGCCCCGCGGGATGCTTATCTTTTAGAGATTGGCGTTGGATCGGGGGTGGTAGTCATATCCATACTTCTAGAGAGGCCAGATATAAAGGCTGTTGGAAGTGATATCAGTAAGCTAGCTGTTGTCACAACTAGAAAAAATGCAAAGGCCTACGGGGTGGCCAACAGATTAAGCCTGTTTGTTGGAGACCTATTCTCTCCTATCTCCTCTAAATTTCCTATAATAGTGGTAAATCCTCCTTATATTGCAATAAAAGACAAATCTTTTATTGGAGATGATATCATAAAGTATGAACCCAAGCAGGCCCTATTTGCAGGGCCTAATGGACTTGATATAATAAAAAGGATATTAAAAGATGTAACTGAATATCTATATGTAAAGGGATTGCTTATTATGGAGCTTGGGTATAACCAAAAGGGTGCAATAGAAAGATATATAAAGATGCATAAACCCCTTGTAATAAAAAAATGGGTCAAGGATATATCTGGTATAACAAGAGTGGTTGTGCTGGAGAAGACTTATGAATAAATTTTTAATCCAGGGAGGAATCCCTCTAAAAGGCGAGGTGAAAATATCCGGGGCTAAGAATTCAGCACTGCCTATATTATGCTCTTCCATACTTGCTGAGGACAAGTGCAGATATCTCAATATACCCAACCTCAAGGATGTATCCACTATGATAAAGGTCTTGGAGACGCTAGGGGCCAAGGTCTCAAAAGATCACGATAATACAATAATTGTAGACCCATCTGGGATCGCTTTATATGAGGCGCCATATGATCTGGTAAAGACTATGAGGGCTTCTATCCTTGTATTGGGACCATTGATAGCTAAATACAAAAAGGCCAGGATATCTCTTCCTGGAGGCTGTGCTATAGGTGTCAGACCCATAGATCAACATCTCAAAGGGTTAGCAAAGATGGGTGCCCACATAGAGATGTCTCATGGCTATGTCCTTGCATCTACAAAGGGTCTTAAAGGTGCAAGGATAGTATTTGATAAACCCACTGTAGGTGGTACAGAAAATATCATGATGGCGGCAACTATGGCAGAAGGCAAGACTATAATAGAAGGGGCAGCAAAAGAGCCAGAGATTGCAGATCTCGCAGATGTTCTAAACAAGATGGGTGCTAAAATAAAAGGTGCAGGAGAGGCTACCATAATTATAGAAGGGGTGAAGAAACTCTCAAAAGCTACCCATACAATAATACCAGATAGGATAGAGGCAGGCACATTTATGGTTGCCTCAGCTATCACTAAGGGCAACCTCACGATCAAAGGTGCGCGGGTTGACCATATTTTATCCATAATAGAAAAACTTAGGGGTATGGGTGTGGTAGTAAATGAGATAGGAAAAAAGACTCTAATAGTCGATGGCAATAATGAACTCAAACCTATAGACGTGGAGACAGCCCCTTTCCCTGGATTCCCTACTGATATGCAAGCCCAGACTACGGCTTTAGCATGTATAGCAGATGGCGTATCCTCTATTACAGAAAATATCTTTGAAAACCGTTTTATGCATGTCCCTGAGCTTATGCGTATGGGTGCCAATCTCGAGGAAAAGGGAAGGACCGTATTGGTAAGAGGGGTAAATAGGCTGCAGGGAGCAACAGTTATGGCTACAGACTTAAGGGCATCAGCAAGTTTAGTATTAGCTGCCCTTAATGCTAAAGGCACTACAGAGATAAGGCGTATTTATCATCTAGACAGGGGATATGAAAACATAGATAAAAAATTATTAAGCCTAGGGGCAAGGATTGAAAGAGAAAGTGGTGGCCTATGATAAAAACCATATCCACTAGCCAAAAAGGCTGGAAAGATAAGATATCTAGGATAATAGATCGTTCCAGGTTGGTTCCTCCTGATATTGATTTAAAGGTAAGGAAGATCATAGATAAGGTAAAGGCTCAAGGAGATAAAGCCCTTTTTGACTATACTTTAGTGTTCGATGGTTTTGATCCTAAAGATCGGTCTATTGTGATAGAGGCAGAAGAGATATCATCTGCCCTGTCAAAGATAGATCCTCAGCTTATCACAGCATTAAAGGAGGCAGCTTATAGGATAGATGCGTTTCATCAACATGAGATTCAGGACTCCTGGATAACCACGGATTCGGAGGGAGTAATCCTTGGTCAAAAAATTAGCCCTATAGATAGGGTCGGAGTATATATACCTGGTGGCAAGAATGCATTCCCATCTACAATGTTGATGAATGTAATCCCAGCAAGGATAGCAGGTGTTAAAGATATAGTAGTCACCACGCCTACACCCAAAGGGGAGATAAATCCTGTATTACTTGCTGCTGCACATATAGTAGGGGTGGAAAAAATCTATCGAATCGGTGGTGCTCAGGCTATAGCTGCCCTTGCCTATGGTACAGAGTCCATACCAAAGGTGGATAAGATTGTAGGACCTGGAAATATATATGTAAGCCATGCAAAAAGGCTCTTATACTCTACAGTGGGGATAGACTTGGTAGCAGGCCCCTCAGAGATACTTATTATCGCAGATAAAGGAGCAAAAACGCACATAGTAGCTATGGACCTCCTCTCACAGGCAGAACACGACCCCATGGCATCAGCCATACTTCTAACCCCTGACAAATCTCTTGCAGATGATGTTTTAAAACAGATAAGCATAGAGGTGAGCTCTATGCCAAGGGAAAAAATTATAAAACAATCCCTAATGAATCATGGGGTATGCGTAATCACAAAGGACATAGATGAGGCCATTAAGATATCAAATCGTGTTGCCCCTGAACACCTGGAACTTATGATAGAAAATGCCTATGAATATCTGGACGAGATAGAAAATGCAGGGGCTATATTTTTAGGCTATCATACCTCTGAGGTGCTCGGTGACTATATTGCTGGGCCAAATCATACCTTACCAACAGGTAGGGCATCAAGGTTCTATTCCCCTCTGGGGGTGTATGACTTCTTGAAGAGATCCTCAATCATAGGGTTCTCAGAGCAGGCTCTTGAAAAGCTCGGCCCCATGGCTGCAAGGATAGCCCGGTCTGAGGAGCTTGAGGCACATGCAAGATCTGTGGAATATCGCCTTAAAGGATAGAATTATTTCAAGGATATCAAGATTCCTTGGTAACAATACCTATCTTGTAGGCGGTTGTGTACGTGATTTGTTAATGAATAAACCATCAAAAGACTATGACATTGTCACATTTACTGATGTCTGGGCTCTTGCACAAAAAGTGGCATCCCACCTTGAAGCAAAGGCCTTTTGGATGGATAAATCCAGGCAAATAGCCCGTATAGCCTTTCCATCTCCGACGGACTTACCCGCCTCAGGCAGGCCATCTGTATTAATAGATATATCTGCGCCTAAAGGGCCTGATATAGTATCAGATCTTAAGGGCCGGGATATAACCGTAAATGCCATGGCGTTAGATCTCTTAAACAAAGAGCTGATAGACCCGCTTAAGGGGGTAGAGGATTTAAAGGCAGGTATTATCCGGATAACATCAGAGGGCAGTATAGTATCTGATCCCTTAAGGATATTGAGATGCTTGAGATTTGCTGCTATGTTTTGTTTTAATATAGAAACTCACACATTAGATCTCCTTAAACAATATGCCTCTGATATTGAGACTGTTTCGCCAGAGAGGATAAAACAAGAACTTATGAGCGCTATAGACTGTTCAAATGGATCAAGGATGTTTTATCTCATGGAGGAGATTGGCCTGATAGATATATTATTTCCACAATACAGGGATGCTCATGGAATGAGCCAGGGCAGGCATCATAAGTGGCCACTACTCAAACATGTATTGCTTACCACCTCAGAGATTGATAGCCTTATAGAGCATAGGGAAGAATATCTTCCGGGTATTGGTGATTATCTTTCTGAGGAGATTGAATATGGCATTACCAGGGCAGGACTATTGAGACTTGCTGCATTTTTGCATGACATAGGTAAACCTGAGACCAAGACAAAAGACCTATATGGTAATGTACATTTTTACGGCCATACTCACCAAGGGACTGTGATAGCATCCAATATATGTAAGAAGCTTAAGTTTTCCACTAAATCTATTCGGACCGTAGAAAAAATTGTTGAGACCCATATGAGGTTGCTGGATCTGTCCACCACGGCTGGACAGTGTCAGATAACAGATAGGGCCATCTATCGTCTATTATCTCAGGCAAGAGGGATCGTGCCTGAGATGCTACTGCATGCCATAGCAGATGCCACTGCAACAGGTAAAGATCCTGCCTATACCGGTTCAAGAGCATGTATAGAAACTATAGTCTCTAAGGTTTGGAATTATTATATATGTGAAACCAAAAAAATGACTCCCCTTATCAATGGCTATGATGTGATGCAGACCTTGGGCTGTCCACCTGGACCACAAGTAGGTATGTACCTTAGGATGGTTGAAGAGGCAAGGGCTGAAGGGATAGTATTATCTAGAGATGATGCCGTCTGCTACCTTCACACAATAAAAGATGGTAGGTAGTGCCAGCAGTCTATTATTCCGCCATATTTGTGACAAATCAATTGTATTTCCAAATACTTAGATAGGTATTGCCAGTATCTTTGTTGCTACCTGGTTGAATTAATTGAGATCTTTGCATAATACCCATATTGTTATTGCGAGTGAAGAGAAGCAATCTCGTATACGCCAAAGGCGCACAAGTTGCATAACCATATGATATTATTAGATTGCTTCGCCTGCCTGTGCCTCGGCAGACAGGTCGCTAAAGCTCCTCGCAATGACATATTCAGTGACTTTTTACGAAACCGTCATACTTAACATCTTCAATATCACAAGGCCTATCAAGACCATCATGATTATATTTAGCCAGGTAGATGATAACCTATGAGATACCCTAGAGCCCAATCCTGCACCTATAACCCCTGCTGGGCCAGCAAATAATAATATCTTCCAAAATACTATACCTGAAATCGCATAAGTGATAGTGGCTATAGAACTGTTTATGACCACAAATAGAGCCGATGTTGTAATAGAGGGCCTAATATCTTTATTAAAGGCTTGTGTAAGTATTGGCACAATGAAAACCCCACCTCCTATACCAAATATAGAGGCTGCAGTACCTACAAAAAAGCCAAAACCCGCAAGTATAACTATAGATAAAGGTAGTGTTATTTTTAACTGCTTCATTAGAAAAGGTAAAATTACTATCAGGACAAAACACCTTGCAAGGATGTTTTCAGGTATGAGTAGTGCGATATGGGGCCCTAATATAGATCCTATTATGCTACCAGAAAATATGAACAGGAGAACTCTTTTCATCGGGAGATATTTATATGCATGGCTTAAAAAGGCACTAAACCCGGAAAAGATTGTAAAACCACAAGATGTAGCTATTGCACTGTGAATTCCTATCTGGGGATAAAGGGAAATAAGAAGAGGTACAAATATAAATCCCCCACCAATACCAAGTAACCCGGCAAAGAACCCAGCACTGAAACCTACAATCAATCCGTCTATTATATACTAATCTCCCACTTCTCAAGGATCTATCATTTTGTGTTTATTTTAAGCTTATACAACACTTGAGCTTATCTTAACATAGGGGATTGATATTTTTTAATGGTTTTCTTTGATAAAGATCTCTGGTATAAATTAAGACATGAAAGTAAATTCTTGGATGATAACAGATGTAATCACCATAAAGCCAGAAGCAGGCATTAGAACCGCACTCATGGTAATGAAAAAACATTCTGTTCGTCACTTACCAGTAGTAGAAAATGGTGTCTTTATTGGCCTGGTGACCTTGGGTGATTTGAAACAGGCAATACTGGCATCTATGCTAGAGCAACTAAAGGTAAAGGATGTGATGATTCAAAATCCTTATACCATTACCCCAGATGCAACCCTTGAAAAGGCCGCCCGCATAATCTATAAGAAGAATATAGGCTGTCTGCCTATCCTTGATAGCGGAGCTCTTGTTGGAATTATTACAGTCAATGATATATTAAGGGCCTTTATTGAGATAATGGGGGTGCTAAAATCAGGATCCAGGATAGATGTTGCCCTCAAACATATCCCTGGCTCATTAGATGAAGTTATATCCATTATAGAATCCAAGGGTGGGTTTATTATAAGCGTGGGGATGACTATCAATGGAGAAAAAACAATCCATCATTTCAGGATATCCGGGGGTGATATACCAAGTACGGCTCAAGAGTTAACTAATCTTGGCTATAAAGGGGTTAAGATAATTGAATAATATGTAACAGCCTAAGGGGGCTCGAAAATCTGCTCTTAGTCATTCCTTCCCAAAGATTCCTCAAATCATTAAGCGCCTTCAGAACTCTAAACTTTTTTAAGTGTATTGCCTTCAAGGAACAGCCCTTTTCTAGCATGAAAGATTTCCTAAGTCTTGAAACTTACTGATTTCTCCTGACACCTGTCCACTGATCCCTGTAAACCGGCTCAATATGATCCAATCCTAATGCACGTATAACATCTGTTGGGGTCTTATCTTTTATGGATATTATTTTTATTCTAGTCTTTTCACCATGTATTATAGAAATTTCAGATTTTGCAAGCTTCAAGCATTTCGACATAAGTTTAATCAGGGCCTTATTTGCCTTTCCTTCAACAGGAGGCGCATTTAGACGGATTTCTAGATGCCCCTCCTTGATACCTTCCATACAACTTCTACTCGCATTTGGGTGAACCTTACATGTAACAATTGTATCATTATTGCGCCTCTGGATCCACATTGTCTGTCCCTCTATTATAATCCTACCTTCATATGCAACCCAGTATCTATTAAGGACTTTGCAAGGGCAGTATCGAGAAAGATAATGACAGCAATAACAACTATGGGAGACAAGTCAAGCCCGCCTAATCTCAAAAAAGGAAGGCGCCTTCTAAACCACCCCAGCACTGGTTCAGTTACACCATAAAGAAATCTCACTATAGGGTTATATGGGTCAGGATTGACCCATGTAATAAGCGCACCTATAATCACAACCCACATATACAGATTGAGCAATATATGTAATACCTGACCCAGGGCTATTAATATATTTGCCAGCACAAACATCTAAACCTCCTTGCAAAAAAACTTTTTCATTTATTGCTTGTTTCAAGGCATCATTTCAAGGACTTTTTATCCCTACAACGACATCTAGCACTTTTGGCACAATATATGGCACAAATTGGGTAATTATAATACGACATATTTAATAAGTCTCATTGTAGGGTTATTATACCTTGCAGTATTCTAAAAACTTGACACAGAATTTCACTGTGCCCGCAACAAGAGAGTTGATATACATACAAAGCTTTGGTAAACCTTAGACGTGCGATTAAAACAGATAGAGATCCATGGTTTTAAATCACTAGCAAGGAAGACAGTACTTACTTTCCCAGGGGAGGTTACCTGCATTGCTGGACCAAATGGATGCGGTAAAAGTAACATAGTCGATGCTATAAGATGGGCACTTGGAGAACAATCACCCAAATCTTTAAGGGCTGGTGCTATGGATGATATAATATTTTCTGGGACACAAGAAATATCTGCCTCTGGTATGGCCAGCGTTACCTTAGAGTTTGTTCGCGATAGCGGTTATTTCCCTAAATCTCTTGATGGCTTTAATGAGATATCTATATCTAGGAGGCTCTATAGAACAGGAGAAAGTATCTATACCCTAAATGGTCTCAGGTGCAGATTAAAAGATATCATGGATATATTCCTGGATACTGGTCTGGGCAAAAATGGGTATGCCATAATAGAGCAAGGCGAGATCGAGAATATTGTTCAGGCAAGCCCTGAAGACATAAGGGCCCTTATAGAAGAAGCAGCAGGAATAAGTAAATTCAGGGTAAAGAAAGCAGAGGCCATTAAGCGATTAGAAAAAACAACACATAACCTTGAAAGGATAAACGACCTTTTAAGTGAGATATCCAAGCAAAGAGATACCCTAAAATCTCATGCTAATAAGGCAAAAAGATATCAAATATTACGGAAGGAGGCAAATGAGCTTACACAACTATTATGGAGCTATGAAGCAACTGAAATTAAAAAACAAAGAGATGATCACCTTAAGCATGAAGCTGATATAAATGCCCAAATAAAAATAAAGGAAGATACGATAGCGACTTTTGCGAGACAATTGGAAGGATTCAAGAAGAAAGCAGAGGAAAAAAAACAAGAAATAGATAGGTTATCAGATGCCTTACTTCAGACAAAATCCAAGCTTGATATTACAAAGAGAGATATAGCCAGCGGGCAAGACAGATTAAGAAACCTTCAATCTACTCGGGATATGCTAAATTCAAGATCGGATCAGACTCAAAGATATATTATAGATATAAGGAAGCAGGCCTTAGAAGAGGAATCAGCCTTATCCAAGATAAAGAACAAGATATCTCATATTGAAACAGATATAGCTAAAAAACAACACTCACTGGATGGTCTAAGGGTTAAATATAATGAGATATCAAGGGCCTACGAACAAGAAAGGACAGGACTATTTGACTTGATAGGTCATGCTAGGGCCATAGATCAGCGTATTGCGTCTGTTAAACAGCAGGGGTTAGAGACTAATTCAAATATAAAAGCTAGGGGCCAAGAGTTAAGAGATGCAATAACAAAAAGGTCATTCTTAAGAAACGAGACTAAACTAACAAAAAATGAGGTAGGCCAGCTAGAGAGATGTATGGAGGATATTCAGGGCATCCTTGGTAGACTCAACAAAGAAAAGGCAGAGTTTGAAAGTCTGATTGAACAAAAATCTAATGGGCTTTTCAAGATAGAAAAAGAATATTCTGCAATAACTGCTAAGGCCGCCTTGCTTGAAGATATTATAAGCGCAGCCCAATCCTCAACCGTAGATAAAAATCTTATGGATAATAGTTTAAAAAGGGTTTCTGATATAATTCGAGTAAAGCCTGGTTTTGAAGAGGCTGTTGGGAGTTCTATGGGGAGTATTATGGATTATGTTATAATAACTGATTATAAGCAGGCCCTTAAGTCTATTGATAAAAACATATACCCGGGATTTATCCCCATTCATCCTCACATAAATACTAACAAATCGTCTGAAATGCCAAAAGGGGACGGTATGTTAGGACATTTAAGGTCTTTTATCGACGTACATAAAGACTTTAGTGATGTGCTAGATGTCCTAACAGAGGATATGTGGGTTATAAAAGATATAGATGGTGGTTTAAACCTCTGGCGCAAGAAAGAACGTTCATGCAACATGGTCACAAAAGATGGAATAATCTTAGAGAAAACAGGCGTTATCAGGACTGCTGCTAATAATACAAGATATGTGGAGATACTAAAGGCAAAGACTGAAAAGGAGGCTCTTGCTATAAAAAAAGACAGCCTTACGTTAAAGATAAAAGATATCAAGGAAGACCTTGAGGATAAAAAGACGAAAATAGCTAGCCTCCTCTCCAAAATCCAGGTATTGAAAAAAGAGGCAACACAAAAAAATACACAATTAAATATACAAAGGAATAAGATTAGCAGCCTCCAGAGCCAGATAGATAGTATCAACGATAAAGTAGCAGCTTTTAGGCAAGACATAAATATGTGGTCAGAGCTGAAAAAACGGCTCGACAGAGATCTAATAGATGCCAAAGATAATAAGAACGATCTTGATTGTAAGACAGAGGAAAAACAATTTCAAGTCAGGCAGCTAGCTAAAGACAAAGAAGATATGACTCGTATCATTGAAGAAAACCAGAGTGATCTCCAAAGATATATGATGGCTATCCAGGAATTAAAGATATCATCTGCATCCAGAAGTGAACGGCTGAATAGATTAAAAGAGCAACTAAAAAAAGAAGAAGCTACAATTGAAGAGGATAAAAAAAGATTGATTGATATTGACAAAAATGAAGACAAAATAAAAGAAGCAATATCCATACATAATACTACTATAGAAAAGACTCATGTTGAGATCAAGGAATTGGAAGACCTATATAACGCCCTCTTATCTGGATATAATAAAACCATGGAAAGGGTAGCTACGCTAAGTGACACTATTCACTCACTAAAAAAAGAATTATCCATCCTGGAAAAGGAAAGGGATGAAATTACACTTAAATATAGAGAAAAACAGATCGCCTTTGAAATGGCACTCCAAAGGATGCAGAACAGGTTTGGTGAGGGTATCCTTCCTATTCCAAGTGGGTTTGACATTGATGAGGCACGCCAAAAGATTGATAGGGCCCAGACCAGGATTGAAAGAATGGGCCAAATAAATTTCACTTCGATTGAGGCCTATGAAGAGGTCCGCTCAAGGTGGGAAGATCTAAACAATCAATATCAAGATCTAATGCTATCCAGCACCAGACTAAAGCAGGTAATATCAAATATAGAAAGGGAATCTACAAAAGAATTTAGAGCCACGTTTACGAGTGTAAAGAAAAATTTTTCTGAAATTTTTACTGAACTCTTTTGTGGTGGCAAAGCAGACCTTGTTATCCCCAATGGAGACCCTATGGAGGGTGGCGTAGAGATTATGGCATCTCCTCCATATAAACGATTAAAGAGGATGACCCTGCTTTCAGGGGGTGAAAAGAGTCTATGTGCTGTTTCTTTGATATTTGCCTTATTTAAAGCAAAACCATCGGCCTTTTGTATCCTGGACGAGGTAGATGCCTCACTGGATGACGCAAATATAGATCGATTCAAACACCTAATTAAAAGGTTTTCAAATAAGACTCAGTTCATTATCGTGACACATAATAAACAGACCATGTCAATGGCAGATGTAATCTATGGAATTACCTTTGAAACGCCTGGAGCATCAAAGGTGGTATCTATGGATTTAGAGCAATATGGGTAATGAAATTCATTTTTTTGGAAAAGTTTTTCCTTTTTTTATTATATTTTATTTAAATATGGGCTATATTCGTAACGACTTCATGTGCACATATATTGCATATACATATTGCATAAAAGATATTAAGGACAGATGATATGCCACGAGTAATAGCTGTAACATCAGGCAAAGGAGGGGTGGGGAAGAGCAATTTTGTACTCAATGTTGGAATTGCCCTTACTATGATGGGCAATAGAGTGCAACTACTAGATGCAGATCTTGGACTTGCCAATCTGGATGTGCTCTTAGGTATCAAAGTCCATCGCAATCTTGAAGACGTGGTTATGGGTCAGGCAAACATCGAGGATATTATCCTGAAGACTGACTATAAAGTGGACCTTATCCCTGGCAGTTCTGGTATGGAGTATATGGCAGATTTACCAAAGGAGAAGACAAACAAATTGATAGCATCAGTTGTTGATGCATCAAAGGATACAGATTTTCTTATTGTAGATACAGCATCTGGTATCTCCTCTGTTGTGATCTCATTCCTTATGGCTATTCCAGAGGTGATTGTAGGGGTCAGCACAGAACCTACCTCCCTTACAGATGCCTATGCCTTGATTAAGATACTTAAAAAGAATGACTTCTCAGGAAGAATCTCCATGTTTTCTAGTATGGTCAAGGATAGCTCCTCAGGAAAATTAATCTATAAAAAAATATCCTCCGCTACACACCGATTTTTGGGCTGTCATGTAGACTACTTAGGAAGTGTGTATACAGATGCCAAACTTCTTAAGGCAGTTTCAGATCAAGTCCCTGTTATTGTGAGATTTCCCACATCTGATATTGCTAGGTGCTATCGAGGGATCGCGACCACATTGTCAGGTAAGGAAATGCCTTCAGCAGATTTTGAAAAATTCTGGGAGAGGGCCTTACGTCTGATGATGAAAAAACCGAGGCCAAAGACCTATAAAGCAGTATCATTCAACGGAGAAAATAGGGTTAAGGAACTGGAGAAGGCTATAAATAACATCTTGGATGAACAACAGAGAACACGCTTGTTATTAGAGCGCTTTATATTAAAGATGGAACAATCCCTCTCAAAGACAGAGATTAAAAAAGGCCCTGTTGTTTGATTGCTACAACTAACACCCCTTGTGGGATGCTATACATCTCAGGGGATTCATATCTTATAGATAAGATTTCATGGACACCTATTGAAGGCCCCCTGGACAAAGATAGTCTTGAGTGGATTGTCAAAGGAATAGAATCATACCTTTCTGGTTACTCCAGAACCTTTCCAGGATATCTTTCTTTTATAAAAGGTAGACCTGTATGGACTAGAAAGAGACTTGAACACTCGGCAGAGGGCATCTCTCAGCAAATCCTGATATTGATATCAAGCATACCATATAGTCATACAATGACCTATGGTGAGATTGCATTTAAGTTAAACAATGTCCGTCTTGCCCGAGTAGTAGGTCAAGTATGTAAGAATAACCCATTGCCTATACTGGTGCCCTGTCATCGAGTAATAGGCAAAAATTCTATAGGTGGCTATACAGGAGGTATAGCAAAGAAACATTTTCTTCTCGATCTTGAATCAGGGGCTACCCACATGGAATTAAGACAGTCGATAGTCGTTAGTCCTCAGTCTTTTGAAACCAACCAATAAAACAAAATAATGACGGCATCCACTTTCATCTTAAACCTAATGCCTTGTGCATAATTTGTCGAGTAGAGCTCATAGCCACCTCCTTTGAGGGTTATTTTGCCCAGAGGCTACTATGAGCCCCCTCACAGAACCGGACTTGAGGTTTTCCCTCATCCGGCTCTTCAGAGAAACCTCCCTAT
>JAGGYK010000081.1 GCA_021162585.1 Deltaproteobacteria bacterium | reverse complement strand
CAATATATCCAGGATAAAAGAGATTGACTAATCAATCATATTAATTAATATACAAGCAAGAAAATGCTTGTCAAGGGAAAACCTCATGAAAAAGCTAGATAGGCATATTAGTTGACAAATTACATCTTATACTTATACTTTAGATATAGGCTTTTATTAAAGCCACCCGTTCATAATTTAAGGAGGTAATCTTATGGGAAAGAATTTTAAGGCATGGCCCAAGGACTGGCCAAAAAATCTCAACTATCCTGAGATACCGGTATATGACTTCCTGGACCAGGCTGCAGCGCGGGTTCCGAACAGGGTCGCGATCATCTTTGGTGGTATGGAATTGACCTTTAGCGAGTTAAAAGAGCTCAGTGACCGTTTTGCAACTGCCCTGGCTGCAATGGGGGTCAAAAAGGGGGACCGAGTAGCAATCCATCTACCTAACTGTACGCAGTTTGTCATTGCCTACTACGGGACACTAAGACTCGGGGCCATCTTCACGCCTTTGAGTCCCTTGTTAGCACCAAATGAAGCCCAATATCAACTGAATGATGCTGGGGCAGAGACTCTTATATCTCTGGATCTGATTTTTCCAGGTATCAAAGAAGTAGTATCTCAGACAAAGGTCAAGCGAATTATCACCACGAGTATTGCCGACTGCTATAACTCCATTATCGCTCCTTTAAAGCCAATCGGCAAGATCGAGGTCCCTGACACCATTGATATGGCATCCCTCTTAAAGGAATACAAGCCCGATGTACCAAAGGTATCCATCGACGTAAAGAATGACCTGGCCCACCTCGCCTATACAGGAGGAACCACCGGCATCTCAAAAGGGGTGATGCTCACCCACCGCAATGTCGTAGCTAATGTCCTTCAGTTTGGAGCTTGGTTCAATGGTAACCAGTTTGAGATGCAAGATGGTGTCCTGAACTTTGTCTATCCTCCGGGTGTCGATCCGAAAAAGGACCGTATTACAGCCCCGGATCAGGAAACTGCCCTTGTGGTCGTGCCATGGTTCCATGCCATGGGGACTATTGCCTATTTGAATCTTAATATCATCGCAGGGAATACTATGATAGTTTTCCCCCGTTTTGATCCAAGGGAGTACATCGGTGCTGTAGCCAAGTACAGAGCTACCATACTGGGAGGGGCACCCCAGCTCTATATTCCCCTTGTTAATCTCCCGGATTTTGAGTCCTACGACCTCTCAGGGATTAAGCTAGCCGGCTCGGGCGCAGCCCCCTTGGCCCTTTCAGTTCTGGAGAAGATGCTCGATACTTTCTCTGGCGTTGTATGCGAGGCCTATGGTCTTACTGAATGTACTATGGGTGCAACAGCCAACCCACCGGACCGCTCAAGCATACGGCCTGGTTCCATTGGCATTCCTGTGCCTGATACCGAATGCAAGATAGTTGATACGGTCACTGGTGAGGAACTTACTCCTGGCTCAGAAGGAGAACTCTGCATACAGGGGCCGCAAGTCATGAAGGGCTACTGGAACAAGCCAGAAGAAACAGCCAAAGTCCTCAAGGAGGGGTGGCTCTTCACGGGAGATGTCGCAAAAGAGGACGAAGATGGTTATTTCTACATCACTGACAGAATAAAAGATCTGATCATCTACAAAGGTTACAATGTCTACCCAAGAGAGATCGAGGAGGTAATCTTTGAGCACCCGACTGTCCAGCAGTGTGCTGTTGTGGGGAAGCCTTCTCCTGAAGGAGGAGAGGCCCCGATAGCCTTTGTGGAACTTAAGAAAGGGACACAAGCCACCAAAGAGGAGATCTTGGACTACACCAACTCAAAGATTGCTCATTACAAGAAGGTCCGAGATGTAATTTTCCTTGAACAGATACCCGTGAGTGTAGCCGGAAAGGTCTTAAAGAAGGAGTTGAGAGAAAGGTTAAAACAGGAATAACGGGCCTATCTTCTAGGTAATGTTATAGTCCGTTGTCTGTTATCCGTTTATATAGGCACAAGACATTAGGCTTAGGGAAATAAGGCCATAGGAATACTCTGCGAGATGGGGGCTCTAGAGCTTATCCTTCCATTGTTTTTTGTCAATACATCCTTTTGTAAATTGGATGTAGGCAAGCGAAAGAGTCTCATCCTGAGTATATTTTCATCCTTTCCGCCTACTTTTGGCGGATATCTGAAAAGGCCATGGGTATCTATCTAATCCATGGTGTTGTAGTAGTAATAGACTTGACATTTTTGTACTTGTCTTTCTTTACCATTTCTCTTATACCCGCAATAGTCTTTACGCCTAGATTTTTTGAGAGCATATTTACAAGAGATGAAGGTAATTTACCTCCTGGATCAGCCAATATCTGATAGATCACCTCTGTCTTACCCTCTCCTATAGGAGTCAATATATATTCAACTTCACCTATTGGCATCCGTACAACCTTCTTATCTTGTGTTCTGAAATCAGTTGAGATCTTGTGCGATTGGACATGCAAAGTCCCTGTTGCTTTATCAACCATAAAATTTACCTTGCCTACAACATCTCTATCGGAAACAGGCCATGGCATACCAGTCTTATTATATACATAAAAGCTGTCCCTGGTGCTTTCCAGACCTGGAATATCAACCTTGAGTGCATCAATACACATAAACATATATTCTGTCTGTGCAGGAACATCACGTAAAAGGGCTTCTATAACTGCAACAGAGGCATCCACTGTCCCTATGGCCTTGACTTCATCAACACTAGTCTTTGATGTTGGTCTAGTGTAACCAATGATTCCATCTGATTCATTTACCTTTTTCCATTCACCATTAAGATCTTCGCCCCATGCAGATGGAATTGATAGCAAGACAATCATTAGTGTTGTAAAAAAAAGTTGCCAAATTTGTCGAGTAGAGCTCATAGCCACCTCCTTTGAGGGTTATTTTGCCCAGAGGCTACTATGAGCCCCCTCACAGAACCGGACTTGAGGTTTTCCCTCATCCGGCTCTTCAGAGAAACCTCCCTAT
>JAGGYK010000064.1 GCA_021162585.1 Deltaproteobacteria bacterium | reverse complement strand
GAGGTGTGGTGCCCCTCGTAAGTGAGGCCTACAACTGGGATCATGGCGTATTTATGGGCGCCACCGCCTCATCAGAGACCACGGCTGCCAATATCGGCCTGGTCGGCAACCTCAGACGCGATCCGTTTGCCATGAAGCCTTTCTGTGGCTATAATATGGCTGACTATTTCCAGCACTGGTTTGATATGGGCGACAAGCTGGGTGAGATGGCCCCCAGAATCTTCTACGTTAACTGGTTTCGCAAAAATTCAGAAGGCAGATTTGTCTGGCCTGGCTTCGGGGAAAACAGCCGCGTGCTGAAATGGATGTGCGAACGGGTTGAGGGAAAGGTCAGCGCCAAAGAGACCGCAATTGGCCTGCTGCCCAAAGAGGGTGAACTCGATCTCTCCGGCCTTGAAATCCCTTCAGAGGACATGGCAGAACTGATGAAGGTGGATATTGAGGAGTGGAAGGTCGAAGTGCCGGATATCGAGCAGCATTTTGCCCAGTTTGGCGACAGGCTGCCAGAGAGACTCCAGAGACAGCTCGATGAACTTAAGACTCGGCTTGGCTAATCAAGAATATCCGCTTATCATAAAGACAGGGGAACCCTGGAATCCTTCCTAAGTGGGGTCTTGACAATGAGAGGTTTTGCCCTCATATCAAAAAGCTTTGCACAACCACCCAGAATTGTCCAGAAGAAACCTTAGCCCAATTTGTTTCCTTAAAAAATAAATTCTTCATGCTAAACAGGCATAAATGATCAATAAGGCTTAAGGCTCATAACACACTTGCATGCAACATTCACAAGCGGGTATAAAATTGGAGATGCGGTAAGTGCAGGATGAGTTCCCATCTGGAACATTACTATATCATTAGCTGTCATTCTATGCGCAATACATGCACTGATTACGTTGACCATTTCCCCTACGGATTTCCCTCCTGATAATCCACCACCAAGCAAAATGCCTGTATCTTTGGCAAAGATAAGTTTTAACTTCACAGGGTTGGACCCGGGCATTCCTGCTGGATGCGTATCTGGCGCTGATGCTTCCCCAATAACTATCTCAGATCCAGACTTTCGTGCATCTCTCTCTGTTAGGCCAGCAACAGCAAAGGCCTTTCCATTAATCACGGTTGAAAACACACTTATCGTACCTATATTATAGTGGGTTGGTGAAAATAGATTTGCCCCTGCAATTCGTGCTTCTGTAGTAGCTATTGAGGCAAGCATAACACCACTTGGTCTACCATCAAAAAAGGAAAATCTCTCAGCACAATCACCGCAGGCAAAGATATCCTCAGCAGTTAGAGTCTGCATGTGCCGATCTACTTTAATGGCATTTCTAAACCCTAATTCAAGGCCTGTTTTTTTAGCCAGATCCGTATTGGGGATAGCACCTATACCAAGGATGACCAAATCTGCCTTTACCTCTTTACCACTTGCTAATTTAACACTTGTTACCGCATCATCGCCAAGGATAGCCTCGACCTTTTCATTGGTAAGAATACTTACCCCGGTCTCTGCCAAAGCAGATTCAGCCTCCACACAAAATTCGTCATCCATAGCTACCTGTAAGCAATGGGGCAACATTTCTATAACGGTTATATTTACATCTCTATTTTTTCTGCATTCATCAGCAAACTCCATGCCTATAAAGCCACCACCAATTATAACAACATCCTTAACTTTACCAAGCTGTTCTAATAACTTTGTTAAATAATTAATATCTTTTCTCACAGCAAAGACATTTTTCTTGTCGACCCCAGGGATGGGCGGAACAAGAGGAAGCGAGCCAGTGGCAAAAACTAATTTTTTATATCCTATAGTCTCCCCATCTCTAAGCATGACAACCTTTTTCGTCCGATCAGCTTCTACTGCTTCACCTTTTATAAGTTCTATTCCGCTACTCTCTAAAAGACCGTCCGGGATAACATTCTTTTCTGGAGAGCCTATTGTGCCAAAGATGTATGGAATGCCACATGGTACAAGCACAGTACCTTCCTTTCTAATCAGTATAACACTCTTATCTGGATAGTGTCTCTTGCAGCTTATGCCTGCAATAATTCCTGACATTCCCCCTAAAATAACTACATCAGCATTTTTCATCTTAATTTTCCTCCCTTGTTTTTTAATGAAAACCTAACAACAGAGCCTGATCACTACTTATAAATATCCACTATTTATCCTCATGCATTAGACTCCCTGCCTTCATAAAGGCACTTATTATAATGTATACCTTATAAGGGTTAAAGCAATTTCAGTACCACAAAGGTAACTTATTGATATTACCAATTATATTTTTTGATATACCAAGGATATTCATAACGCATGAGGAATATTTCCCCATAAATGGGGAAATATTCCTCATGCGTTAAGTAGGTATTACTATCTGATTGCTTAAGGATTCAAACAGTTTGAACTTGATGATGCCCTGCTGCCTGCTTGGATGTATTAGCAAAAAACGCTTAAAGGAAGTCCCCCATCCCTCCTCTCGTAAAGTATTCTTATAGCCTTATCCCCCTAAGCCTAATGTCTCGTGCCTATAAAACGGAGAACGGACAACGGCATTTTCATATAAGCCCTTCATATTAGAGGACCATCTCAGACTAACCTTGCAATAGAGATCTGATCTCTCATGCCCTTTATAAAAGGCATATCCCGCATCCTCTCCGGCTCCTTGATGCCATTGATATTTGTTATCACTACCCTGCCGTGGCCTCTGGCAAAAGTATTCAAGAAATCGTATATTGCGCCAATAACTGTGAGAGAGCCTTTATCAATGAGTATCTCATAACGTTTTGCTGCGATATCAACCTGATAGTCCACATTCCTTTGTACATTTCCCAAAACCTCTTCTTCGAACGAACCCTTGTTATCAAATGGGAGTACAGCACCCTTAAGGGTATCAATCTCATTTTTGATAGCCTCCGGCTCTCCATCATAGCCCTTCATAAAGGCCTTTATGTCACCACAATCGCTGTGCCCGAGCACAAGCAGTATAGGCGTATGCAGATGCAGCACACCATAATCCACTGAGCCCTGAGCGGATGTTATCTGATTCCCTATATTCTCCACAGTAAATATCTGATCGATGGGATCATCCAAAAGTACATGGGGCTGAACCCTTGAGTCAGAACAAGAGACCAGGGTTATCTGCGGGTGCTGAGATGTCATGTGGGGGGAAAAGTAGCCATCGTTATGTTTCTCAACAAACCTGTTGTTATCATCAATGATCTTCTTTAAGAGTTGACTTATCACTTTTCCTCCCTTTGCCCATGCCACTGGCGTGTGAGATCAGTATACTAAAGAGGTTTGCATAATATCCATAATGTCATTGCGGGCTTTAGCGAAGCAATCTCGAAATTTCTTGTAATTAATGGGATTGCTTCGCCTGCCTGTGCCTCGGCAGACAGGTCGCACATGCTCCTCGCAATGACTGGAAAGCACTTGTGCAAAGGTCTCTACTAAAGTGGCCCAGAACCAAACCGGGCCCTTTTCTTGTTTATCCTGTATCAGCTTCCTTCTAAAAGGCAGCTGATACTGCCGAAATCAATCCTATGGCAAAGACAACCCCTGCTATCCCAGCTCCTGCAACGCCCAATAAAGGGGCCAGTCCCACCAGTATAAACCCAAACAAGAATCTCCCTTGTCCCTTTGTCTCCATTTTATCCTCCTTACACTTGACTTCTCTTTTAAGTCTTTAACCTTTTTACGCTTACAGCAGATATAGTGAGGCTCGTTCGTTTAAAGAGATTTCTCATCACCATCCCCAAGACCTCTACCTTATCCCCCACCTTTATATCCTCCAATGGGGAGGTAAACATAATTACCTTTATACTATCTGTTTCATCTTGAATATCAAAGTGTGGCCTTTTTAACCACCTAAAGGTTGCCTTCTTAACTACCCCATAGACCTTGACCACATCTCCTATATTCCTAAGCGTAATACCTTCTATCTTGTAATACCTTGCGTTCTTCCTGTATCTGTCCTCTGCCTGCGCATAACCCCTTTGGCTCATCATCCTCAAGGCAATCGGGATAATAAGTATCATAAACAACATGGGGATGGCATACATCAGGAAATGCGCATCCCCTGTCGAGATATATTGAACTGCTACCATAAAGGCAACAATGCCAAAGGCTATCCATGCAAGGCCTGACATATTACATAACCTACTCTTTGGGCACCTCGTTTCTAAACATCATGAAATACGCCACCCCAATAAAGAGGAATCCCCCAAAGATATTCCCTATTGTCGCAGGCAATTCATTCCAGTACCACATATCAATCCAGGTGAGCCCTCCAAAGTGAGCTAGAAGTCCACCCACCTTCTGAACCAGCGCAGGGTGCCAGTCAACAAGGAATTTGCCGGCCGGTATGAAATACATGTTGGCTACACAGTGCTCAAACCCGGACGATACAAAGGCCATGATCGGGAACCAGATGCCAAAAAACTTACCAACGACATTGTCTGCTGTGATCGCAAGCAGGATTGCAATATTGACCAGGAAGTTACAGCCGATGGCCTTTAAGAAGCATGACCACAGGCCAACAGAACCCACTGCCTTGTAAGTCAGGGTCTTACCTACGGCAATCTTCACTGCTGTAAGGCCAAAAGCATTGACTGCCAGAGCCCCATCGACCCCGCCGGTGACAAATGGGCCTGCTGCCATAATATACGCGTAGAAGAAGGATCCGATTATGTTCCCAATATAGACCCAGACCCAGTTTCTTAATACAGCCCCCCAGGAGATCTTCTTCATCATGGCGGCCATGGGTACCAGCATACAATCTCCTGTAAAGAGTTCCATACCGGTGAGCACAATCGCAATCAAGCCTACCGGGAACACAGAACCGCCAATGAGTTTCCCAATCCCAGGGCCAAGATGGGCTGCAACCCCAGTTGAGCACACAGTACACAAACCAGCACCTATAGCAATATAGGCGCCCGCCATAAAACCACGGATAAGCAACTGAAATACCGAAAGTTTAGCCTTGTAGCTTCCTGCGTTTCCTGCCAAAGCTACCATTTTAGGTGGTGCATTAAATGCCATAAATCATCCTCCTATATAAATTTTTTGTATATATGAAAAAGCAGGGCCTAAAGATATAGGCCCTGCAAATTCTTCCTATGCCACCTTTTTTATGTTTACTGCGCTTACCTTGTATTCCGGTATCCCAGAGGTAGGATCAAACGCAGGATTTGTAAGTCTGTTTGCCGCAGCCTCGCTATAGTGGAATGGTATAAAAACCACGCCCTCATCACACCTATCCGAGATATCAGCGCATACCTCAATAGCGCCTCTCCTTGATACAACCTCAATCCTGTCTCCCTGGCTGACACCCAACCTCTTGGCATCTGCCGAATTTATCTCCACAAAGGCATCAGGTGTTCTTGATACAAGCCCCTTGGCACGTCTGCTCATAGTAGCGGTATGATACTGATAAAGGATCCTGCCTGTTGAGAGTAAAAATGGATACTCTTTATCAGGCATTTCAGCGGGCGGTTTATGTTCACAGACACTGAACAGTCCCTTGCCACGCGTAAATTTTTCAGCATGGAGAATCGGAGTGCCTGGATGATCCGTGTCAGGACATGGCCAGCAAATGCCTTCTTCCTCAATACGATCATAGGTGATACCCGCATACGATGCAGTCACCTTATTTATCTCATCCATGATCTCACGAGTATTACTGTAATCCCAGGCAGCTCCCATCTTGCCTGCCAAATCAGTAATGATTTCCCAGTCCGCAAGAGCCTTGCCAGGTGGGTCTACGGCCTTGCGTACCCTCAAAACCCTGCGCTCTGTATTGGTAAATGTCCCGTCCTTTTCCACCCAACACGTACTCGGAAGCACCACATCTGCAAGTTCACCTGTCTCATTCAAGAAGATATCCTGGGTTACCAACAGATCAAGATTCTTTAGTGCCTTTTCTACATGATTTATATCAGGATCTGACATCATGGGGTTCTCTCCCATTACGTAAAGCGCCTTTAAAGAGCCATCGTAGGCTGCATCTATCATCTTAGGTAGTATAAGCCCGGGGTTATCAGGTATCTTTGTGCCCCATGCATCCTCAAATGGCTTGCGATGATCTGCATTAGCAACATTTCTATACCCTGGCAAATTCCCAGGCAAACATGCCATATCACATGCACCCTGAACATTACTCTGTCCGCGCAAAGGGTTCACACCTGTACCAGGCCGGCCGATATTGCCTGTCAACATGGCCAGGTTTGCACAGGATTTCACATTATCTGTCCCAACCGTGTGCTGGGTAATGCCCATGGCATAGACAATGGCAGCAGCATCTACCCCTGCATACATCCTTGCTGCCTTCTTAAGTTCATCTGCTGGTACACCTGTGATCTCTTCAACATATTCCGGGGTATATTTCTCAACAGTCTTTTTAAGTGCATCAAAGCCTTCAGTCCTTGCTGCAATGAACTCATCATCTGCAAGATCCTCTTTTATTATTACATGCATAAACCCGTTTAGTAACGCAATATCTGTTCCCGGGTTGTGTCTGAGATGCATGGCTGCAAACTTGGCAAGTTCTATATTCCTGGGGTCAGCAAGGATCAGTTTAGCGCCTTTTTGTGTTACAGCCCTCTTGATAAATGTAGCGATAACAGGATGGTTCTCTGTGGTATTTGTACCTATGATCAAAAAACAATCAGATTCCCCCAAATCCTCAATGGAATTGGTCATTGCCCCAGATCCGAATGCAGCGGCCAGACCGGCCACGGTGGAGCTGTGTCAGAGTCTGGCGCAGTGATCTACATTATTCGTGCCGATCACTGCTCTCATGAACTTCTGGAATAGATAATTTTCTTCATTCGTACACCTTGCAGAAGAAAGACCTGCAATAGAATCCGGACCATGCTTTTCCTTTATATCTGTAAGTTTGTCTGCAACATAGGCAATTGCATCATTCCAGCTTGCCTCTTTGAGTTCGCCGTCGATCCTGATCATCGGGGTTGTAAGCCTGTCGGGATGATCAATAAAGTCATATCCGAAACGGCCCTTTATACAAAGACTACCATGATTTGGCAAATGTCCGCCTTCCCTTGGTGTAGATACCTTTACGACCTTGTTATCCTTTATATTCAAG